>JAJFBJ010000045.1 GCA_020697375.1 Nitrospira sp.
TAAAGGAAACAAAAGGAGCCGACCATGAAGCCACGCAAAGCCGCTATCTACGCTAGAGTATCGACCGACGGCCAGACGACGACCAACCAACTTCAGGAGTTGCAGGAAGTCGCGAAGCGTAATGGGTGGACCGTGGTCCATGAATTTGTCGATCGAGGCATCTCCGGTGCCAAAGGACGGGAACATCGGCCGGCCTTTGATGCGCTCTGGCAGGGCGTCGGCCGAAAAGACTTTGATGTGGTCATGGTGTGGGCGGTGGATCGGTTGGGTCGTTCGCTCCAACACCTCGTCAATTTTCTCACCGAATTGCATGCCAAGAAGGTGGATCTCTTTATTCATCAGCAAGGGATCGACACGACCACCCCGGGAAGGAAGGCCCTCTTCGGGATGTTAGGCATCTTTGCGGAGTTCGAACGCAGCATGATCCAAGAGCGCGTGAAGGCGGGCATTAAGCGCGTGAGAAACGCTCCATCGCCGATGAATTGCACATCAGTTCACGAACGGTCTGGAAGGTCGTCAGCCGCGAGAAAGCAGTGGTGGGACAGGCCTCCTCCGTTGATTAGCCTTAGTATCTCCCACATGAGGTAGCGGCCGTAACCATTTTGAGAGTGGGAATCGGTATTATTAAGTAGAATAGTTGACTCCACGATACATGGGGCTCGACAATGGCTTTTACAAACAAGGAGACTGTCATGAAGGCGAAAGAAGGAATTATTGATCTTTTGAACCGAGTGCTGACGGAGAATTTGACGGCGATCAATCAATACTTTGTCCACGGGAAGATGTGTGAGAACTGGGGCTATGAGCGCTTGTACCAGCATGTGAGCAAACGCGCGTTTGACGAGATGAAGGATGCGGACGAGACGATTGAGCATATCTTGTATCTTGAAGGCGTGCCCAACGTGCAGCGGATGGGCAAGGTCTCTGTGGGGCAAACCGTACCGGAGCAATTGAACCTTGACCTCAAAGCGGAGCATGCGATGCTCAATCTCTATGCCGAAGCGGTGGCACATTGCACGAAGGCTGGAGATTACACCACCCGAGCTATGCTGGAGGGTATGCAGAAGGATACCGATGGTCATATTGATTGGATTGAGACCCAACTCGAATTGATCAAACAGGTGGGGCTCGAGCGATATTTGAGCGAGCAGATTCGCAAAGAAGAGTCATGAGTGATCCAGATAGTTTACGTTTGGTCGGCGGCAGATCGAGTTCGAGCTGAAAGACCTGCTCTAGCCTCGTGGCATCGTACCTCTTTCAACAAATCCAGCGCGGGTTCACCGAGCCTAAGACGCCGGAACGCCATCGATTATTCCGGCAACTAGGAATATAGTGATTCTCCATCTAGCCCAAGCTCAACCGTATGAAGAATCCGTATGAAGAAGAAGGCCGGCATTGATACTACCGCCCCGAATTGCGTACTAGTGGCATGGACGGCGCCCGCCCCGACGGCTAGCCGGCGACGACCATCGAATCGCCTAGCGGGTGGCTGCTGTGCTGGCAGGTGGCGGACAACTGCCTGGGGTCATGTAGAGCAGATAGTTGCCCATCCCGTGGTGAATGGTTGGGTTGTGTAGCGGATGATGGTGGACCATGACCATTTCATAGTCATCCTGCTGCGTGACCGAGAATCCGTTATCGCTCCGGTACACCTGGTAAGGCGGGAAGTCACGGAAGGTGCCATCAGCATCGACATCGGGAACGGTTCTTAGCAGGGTGCGATTCGTGGTCTTGTTTTCGAGTGCGATCATGAGCAGTTCGTCGTGGCCGTGCGGATACGCGAATTTCACGCAGCCATCCATCTTGAATTTCAGGGGTGCCGACAGGACCGAGACACCAGGCTTAATCTCGATCCCTTCATCGGTTTGGTCCGATCCCCGCTGCCCGAACTGGCTGTAGCAGACGATGTTGATGCCCACCTGATAGACTTTCATTTCCTGGATGGTGGCGCCTTTGGGAGCCACGTACATCGTGAAGCGAGCCATCACGTCCTTCGTAGGCGGGGCCTTATGATAAAACGCGACGACGGACATCAGGTTTTGACCCTTGCCCAATTTCACGCCATAGCCATCGGGAAAGCGGGCTTCGGTCATTTCTAAGCCGGCCCCGGCAAAGAACAACGGTTCGCCATCACAGGACACGCTGGGCTCGTCGTTGTTCAACATCAGGATGTGATGCAGATAATTCTTCGGGAGTGGCCGACCGTCTTTTGTGAACACCTCGGACTTGTACGCGATCATGTAGGTGTCCTCCGGTAATTGAAACACCTTCTTCGGCATGCTGGAGGCCAGGTCCCCATCGTGGCCCGTCGGCAGATCGACGGGGCCGAATGTCAGGGTGACCATCTGATCCTCGATGGTAAGTTTCGTGTCGCCCATGCTGGGCATCGTCGGAATGGCGTGATGATCGTGCCCCCCGTCGGCATACACCGGACTCGCGAGCCCCAGAAGTAAAAGAATGGTCAGTAGCGCACGAATCATAGCCCCTCCTGGTTGTAACCGTTTCGGCTGTCTATTATGTGGCGGTGAAGAATACTACGAAGTGCTCGACGACGACCGTTGCGATGCACCTGGCCGGGCCAGATGAGCCAGTGCTGATGCATTGCCAGACGAGTGCCTGAGGACGCCTCTGGCAGTAATCGGGCACTCAAAATAGTCACGGGCAACGTGTTCATGGAGCCGACGGGTGTCCTGGTGGTTCAGGCGTCGTCGCCGGCGCGCTCATCGATCCTTGTGGGGCCGTGGGTGCTGCATGCGAGGGGGATTGGTGCACGGACGCACCGGGAGGTGGCGGAAGCTGTCGGTTTGAGCTGTGTCCGTTGCAGCCGATCAACGCCACCAGCGCAAAGGCGGAGAGGATCGAAATGCCGATGCGTCGTGGCGCCATACGGGGCTCCTTAATGGCTCTCATTGTTGAAGGTCTTTTTTCTCGGCATCCATGCGCTCCTAATCGGGATGCCTTTCTGCTTGAGTTGAGGGGCAGTTCTGCGGCGCCGCTGTCCTGGTTACGAGCACCCGACTCGGATTGGGTGGGATCCTCGATGGCGCCCTTCGTTGTCTTGATCGCCTCTTTCGGTCCCGTGCTGGAGAGGTGCTCGGGGGGACTGTGCTGGGCCCTCGTAAAGGGTTGGACGATTCGCGATCGATTGACAGGCCGCCGCCCGGCTTCCCCCGCCAGCGTTCCCAATTTCCGAGACACCAAGCGCAATCAACACAGTCAAGCCCCAGTAGGAGAGGTGCATCGAATCGTTGCGATTGCACAGACCTTCCGGCGAGTCTGTCGCTATTGTGGGTGATACCTGAGGGAGACGCTACTGGGAAGGGCCCTGGAACATCACTATGTGAGGTCCAGAATCTGATCGCCAGCCACCGCGGACGAAAGTAGGAGCTACTTGGACCGCCGCATGCCGAGACAAATTCTTTCGAAGGTACCATGCTGTGCGACTTTGTATCTGAACCTACTAGGAAAGCCTCACGCCAAACAACCCCAAAACCTCTACAGAGTTGGGTCGCCGTTAATAGGGGGGTTTCCTAGTGGTCGGATCGGCCATATGTCTGTAGCCTCAGTACAATAGTGACTGGGTTCTCCCAAACCTTCCTGGCAATTAAACCTGCGCAATGTGCCGTCAATATCAAGCGACGCACCGCCTCTTGTGCGTGACGTATACATTTGTGACGACGCGAGCGGGGCTCACCGCCACACGAAAGATAAAGATAGGGAACAGCCGTATGAAACATTCCGTCTTATCCGTCTTAATGGGAACACTGTTCAGCGCCGGCCTGCTGATGGCGCAAGCCTGTAGCCATACCCCCATGGGGTCTGACCACTTCTCGCAGGGCTCGGCACCGTCCGACATGTCCGACGAGGAAAGAGAGAAGGCTGTTCTGGCTGGCGAATGGGAATATGAAGAAGGAGGTCTAGTGGTGCCGCTGAGGTTGGATCGTTTTGGAAACGGCACCTACGACTATAAGGAGGGGCGCTTTCGCACCGATCTGCTCTCCGATCATCGCTGGGCCGGAGCGTGGATTCAGCGCGCAAATGGTCGAGAAGGGGGATTCGAAATTTCTCTGTCACCTAACTATTCCGAAGGCGACGGGCGATGGTGGTATACACGCATGGAAGGGGACCCCGCGCCGCAAAAAGGTGGACGCTTTCGTGTGTTAAAGGTGAAATCGATTGCAGACAACCAGAGCCTCCCGCGGGAGCACTCTCGCTAAGTTCTCTCAGGCAGACGGCTAGAATAGGTTATGCATCCTGCTGTCACTCACACGGCGCCAGGAGGGTCTTCAGGTCAGCGTCCTTAACGGGGCGTCACCTAACAAGGCTTCCGAGTCCCTGGGTGTCGGTGAGCCTTTCTCGCGTTCATCGTGCTGCGGACGATGCAATTTACCTTAGCTTGCATCGACACACGATTGCAGAAGCATACCGCCTGATCACCAATGAAGAGCGAGGGAGGTGATCGATGCGCGGTCCACTACACAAACATCTGTCGGGGATCGGATGAAGGGTTTCTACAGCCTCTGACCCCGTTTCTGATATTAAAGGCCAAAAGAAAGGTGTTCTGATGAAACTCTATCTCGATACGGCGAAGATTAAGGAAATTGAAGAAGGAGCGAGCCTCGGTTTGATCGACGGGATTACGACGAACCCGTCCCTCGTGGCAAAAGAAGGGCGCAGTTTCAAAGACATGTTGCGCGACATTTGTCATCTCGTGGATGGCCCTATTAGTGCGGAAGTCGTGGAAACCGAGTCCGACGCCATGATCCACGAAGGCCGTGAGCTGGCAAAAATTCACACCAACATTGTCGTGAAGGTTCCACTTATCATGGAAGGCTTGCGTGCGACCAAGGTACTGGCCGCGGAAGGGATTCGCGTCAATGTCACCCTGTGTTTTTCCCCCTCACAAGCCCTGCTCGCCGCAAAGGCGGGGGCCTGGTGCGTCTCCCCGTTCATTGGCCGCCTGGACGACGTCAGTTCGGACGGCATGACACTGATTCGACAGATCGTCGCGATCTATGACAACTATCAGTTCAGTACGCAGGTGCTCGTGGCGAGCGTGCGGACGCCGCAACAAGTCGTCGAGGCCGCACTGGCCGGTGCCCATATCTGCACGATGCCCTATTCCATCTTTCAGCAACTGGTGAAGCATCCGCTGACAGACCTCGGCCTGAAGAAGTTTTTGTCGGACTGGGAGCAAATGGGGCGTCCGTAACTCTATCTATCCCTTCAGGCTGGAGGACCAGAGTGCGACGGTCAAGTCAGCCAGAAAGAGTTGCATGCGCATTCATCTCCGCGACCAGGAACGTCTTCAGAAGTTTCCCGACGGACAGTTGCGCAGCTGGTTGCCGTGCAAAACTGCCCAGTCCGGCTTTTAGAGGGCGGCACAATGCGAAATGAAGAGACGTGGCGCGGCGCTGGCCGTGGGCCTCTCCTCTCCTTCTATCTGTAGCGGCTTCAGTGGCAATACCTCGGTGTTTGGCAGGTCTATGACGTCACAAGTGTTCGCAGCTTAAAGGAGGAAAATACCATGCACAAAGAAGATGGGTCTTGCACCTTGTTCGCATTGATGGCAGGGGCCACTGTGGGGGCCGCCGTCGGGCTCTTATTCGCTCCTCAGTCGGGATCGCGGTTTCGGTCGTCTCTGCGGGAGTATATGATGACGGCGAAGGACCACGACGAGCAGGCGACCGAGCAAGGAATAGAATCAAGTACGATGCGGAGCGTGGGTAGCGGGGAAGGCACGCGCATGGCGAGGACAGAATGCAGCGTGCGGTCACGGCACGAAGACCACACGGAGGGTGACACGGGGCATGACAATTAGACCGTACTGAATCGCTGCGTGTCTGCATCAGAGGCACCAGGGCTCATCAGGCCATCTAACAGTAATTCTAAGACAGATCTGCAGTCAGTTAGACCACCCTGCTTCAGCGAATCCGTATCGGGAGTGATTTTATGCCGTGGAGGGTGCAGGGTAGGAGTCTCGTGCAGAGCTGACGGCGATATATCTGGCAGGGAACGACTGTTTGATTTCGATGATCTGGGCTGAGAATGAGGGGGCGAGGTCGGTCTGTCGAAACGATTGCTTGAGGTGTTCTTCTAACGGAGTATCTTCACCTGGCGGAAAATGCCCGTGCTGGGCTTCACTCTGCGCAAGTTATCAGACCGCTGAAGACACCCTTGGTAGGGTACTTGTGGCGGCGTTGACTGGATACCCATCCGCATGGAGGGTGCGGCAGACTGAGCAGGGTGACCTCGTCACATTCCGCGTCGTACGCGACCACCGACCAGGGCTGGTGCGTTCGCTCAAGGAGAGTTGTGCGGTCACCCTCTCTCAGACGATTTACGGAGCAGCCAGTTCGGCGCCCCCGCCGATCTACCTTGACCCAAGACATTTAGGCGGCGACAGGCGTTCGTTGGAACGCCTGTGCCTCTTGCTTCCCATCCCCACGGTAAAAGCTACTTCTTCCCGCTGGGATTCGCGCCCTCATGCTGAGGCGCTTTGCCGGGAGGCAGCCCACTCGTCCCGCTGGGTCCTCCCCCTCCGACGGCATCCTCTCCCATCGACCCGGTGGCTCCGGGAGATTGTTGGCCCGGGGTGCCTGGATTTCTGGGAGCGGACGATGGAGCCTGGCCTTGTCCCCGCTGATCCTTGTAGTGCTGTGCATCAGGAGACTTATCCCTGCTGCTGTCGGGAGAGAGTGGCTGACTGGGATTCGTGGTCCCCGACCCAGATGCGCTCGATGGAGACGCGCTCCATGCTAGCCCTCCCGCCACGAGCACCAAGGCAAAGGCGCCTGCACAAACGGTCATCTGACGTGTCATAGCGTACACTCCTTTAGTGAAAAGATATTCATGCTGCCTAGGGAATCGGTAAACTTCCCGCTTTGGTGCGTCGCACATACCCCTTGGCTTTTGTACGTGGCTCAACCAATTCGCGTTTGGCAGTCTTGCATGCCGTACGGGTACCCTCCTCCCGGAATGTAAACCGTACTTAATCTGAGAAGTCCTAGTTAACTCCCTAGCAGAGTCGCTGGATGAGCTGACGAGGGACGAGATACAGTACGAGTTATGACCAAGGCGGCGCCTCGACCGCGAGCATTCCCTGACCATCATAATTGAGAGGTGGATCACCATTGAAGTTCGAAAACCAGCATTACACATTCATGCGAAGGGCCATTCAGCTTGCACAAAGTCAAGCGGGTAAACTACAGGGACGACCCTTCGGGGCAGTGATTGCATCGGCTGGCAAAATTCTCGCTGACGGATTTAACCGCACATTGGTCGACAAGGACCCGACAGCCCATGCTGAGATTGTGGCAATTCGGAGAGCCTGTAAAACAGCGGGCACACCGGAACTTGTCCAGTGCGTCATCTATGCTTCATGCCAACCCTGTCCGATGTGCCTGAGTGCCATTTACTGGGCTGGTATCCGGACGATCTACTATGGCTGCTCATCGGCCAGAGCGGAACAGGTTGGGTTTGGCGATTCATTTGTATACGACGAGGTGTGTGCGAAGGGCCAAGGACGCCACATGACGCACCGTCAGTTGCTGTCTGGTGAGGCGTTTAAGGCGCTGCGGGAATGGAAGCAACAAGGCGGTCTTGCGTAGTCAGCGCGCTGCGCGCCTAACTCTTCTCAGAATTGCATTGCGGGCTGAGTTTGCAGTCAGTCAGTGCGGGGCGCATTGCCTTGCGTCGGATTGTTCACGAGCACATACACGCGAATCCTGCGGCTCATCGCCTGCTTCACCAACTCGACCGTTTCGGCGCATTTCGGGCAATTCGCCCACATTTTGTCATAGGGTGCCGGTCGTCGTATCAGCCTCTCATAGGTCTGCTGGCAAGACGCGAAAGTCGAGCGAATTGGATCAAGTCGGGAGTTCTGGTGGCGTCAGCTGCACTGACCCCTACAGCGCGCGGGAGTAGTTTTCACTCGGTAGCGGTGGCAGTGGAGAAGACTTCCAGTGCTAGCAACGCTTCTGAAGTAGTTGTCCTGTCCTCTTGAGAGCAACGTCCAGACGCTAATAATGAGTGGCGTGTCGAAGGCCCGACAGTAGCCTAGTTCAAGGCATAAAACTATGGGTCTCCCTAGTGATAGCTCTCTGATCCGCAGGATAGAAAGGACAGCGGCATAACTTGCTCATGTATAGGAGAGAGACAGTCTGTGCATACCGAGGAAGGTGAATGTCTTCTTTATATAGAAAGGGAAGAGATGACCAATGGCTAAACGAAAGCAAACACCGGCCGAAACTGCCAAGACCGCTGACTTGTCTCAATTTCAAGAAAACCCTGCAGAACAGCTTTTCACCACGAATCAAGGCTTACGGATCAATGATGACCAAAATTCGCTCAAAGCCGGGGACAGAGGGCCCTCACTGCTGGAAGATTTCCACCTCAGAGAGAAGATCACCCATTTCGACCATGAGCGGATTCCCGAACGGGTCGTTCATGCGCGTGGCGCCGGGGCACATGGCGTCTTTCAAGTCTACGAATCACTGGCTCCCTTGACCAAAGCCAAATTCCTCCAAAACCCTGCGACCGAGACCCCGGTATTCGTGCGGTTCTCCACCGTAGTCGGATCGCGTGGGTCGACGGACCTGGCTCGTGATGTTCGAGGGTTTGCCGTCAAATTTTATACCGAAGAGGGCATCTTCGATCTGGTCGGCAACAACATCCCGGTGTTTTTTATTCAGGATGGAATCAAGTTTCCCGACCTGGTTCATGCCATCAAGCCCGAGCCGCACCATGAAATGCCGCAGGCTGCCTCGGCCCACGACACCTTCTGGGATTTCATCTCGTTGATGCCGGAATCGATGCACATGATCATGTGGGTCATGTCGGATCGCGCAATCCCCCGCAGCTACCGCATGATGGAGGGGTTCGGTGTCCATACCTTTCGCCTCATCAATGACAAGAACCAATCCCGGTTCGTCAAATTTCACTGGAAGCCTCTTCTTGGCGTCCACTCGGTGGTGTGGGATGAGGCCCAAAAGATTTCCGGCCTGGATCCCGACTTCCACCGGCGCGACTTGTGGG
Organism: Nitrospira sp.; assembly: GCA_020697375.1. Next base: position 9,037 of record JAJFBJ010000045.1, read on the forward strand.
ATTCCATCGAACACGGAGACTTTCCCGAGTGGGAACTGGGGGTGCAGGTCGTCGAAGAAAAAGACGAGCAGGCCTTTGACTTCGATCTGCTGGATCCCACGAAGATCATTCCGGAGGAACTGGTTCCGGTGCGCCGCGTCGGAAAACTCACCCTTAACCGTAATCCGGACAATTTTTTTGCCGAGACCGAACAAGTGGCCTTTCACCCGGGCCACGTGGTGTCCGGGATCGATTTTTCCAACGATCCCCTCCTGCAAGGCCGCCTGTTCTCCTATACCGATACTCAACTGATTCGCCTCGGTGGGCCGAACTTCCACGAAATCCCCATTAACCGTCCTCTGGCGCCGGTCCATAACAACCAACGCGATGGATATATGCGGCAGGCCATCAATCAAGGCCGCGTCAGTTATCAGCCCAATTCCTTGGGGGGCGGGTGTCCGATGCAGGCCAAAGGCAATATGGGCGGCTTCATGAGCTATGCTGAAAATTTCGCCGGGCAAAAAGTGCGGGCAAGGGGTGAGAAATTTTTCGATCATTTCACGCAGGCGGCGCTGTTCTGGAACAGTCAATCCCATCCCGAAAAAGCTCACATCGTACAAGCGTTACGATTTGAACTAGGCAAAGTGGAGGTTCCGGCAATTCGCGAACGGATGGTCGGGTTGCTCGCGCAGATCGACACCACGCTGGCGAGTCTCGTCGCCCAGGGCCTAGGACTTCAGATTCCTTCGCTCGATAAGAGTACCGTCAACATGAGCGTGCCGGCAGACGGCGATAGACAGCGCTTCCAGCCCAAGCCAAGAATTCCTTCGCTCGAACGCTCACCGGCCTTGAGCATGGCGAACACCGTCAAGGACAGCATCGCGACGCGTAAAGTGGCCATTCTCGCGGCCGACGGGGTAGACGCGGCGGCGGTGAAGGCCATGCAAAAGGCCCTTGCCGTGGCCGGCGCCCAGGCCAAAATCATTGCGCCTCGATTGGGGTTCCTCACGGGCGATAAGGGCATGGACATCGGGGTTGATTTTAGTTTCCTGACCGCCGGGTCAGTGCTGTTCGACGCGGTCTATGTTCCTGGTGGAGAGACGAGCGTGGAGATACTCAAGGGAGATGCGAAGGCATTGACGTTCATCAAAGAGGCCTATCTCCATTGCAAACCCATTGCAGCCACCGATGGAGGGATCGATCTATTCGCGGCGGCGGACCCAGCTGCCGATCAACGCGCACAGACCCATGCCGCGGGCGTCATCCACGATCGCGGCAGGCTGTTCGCCGGCGATGAGGGAATCGTGTTTGCTCGCGGTGCCCAAACGACTCGGGTCGCTCCCAAATTTATCCACGCCATCGCACAGCATCGTCATTGGAACCGAGAACTGAAAGGGCAGATGCCGGCGTGAGCCACCATGTAAAGGCCGTGCGAACCGGATTGTTCAAACGCCTTCAGACATCATCATTATCTGTAGAGGAGTGACCCATGAAAAGAGACCAACTCGATGAACTGCTGTATCAAGCGCTCGAAACAGAAGCGGGCGGCGTTCAAGTCTATGAAACCGCTCTTCGGTGCGCGGTCAACGCGGACCTGAAGGAAGAATGGAAAAAATATTTGGAACAGACGCGAGACCATGAGCAGAAACTTCGCATGCTCATGGACCGCCTCGGGCTTGATCCGGCAAAGGAGACGCGCGGGCGGCAGGTGGTACGTCACAAAGGCGAGTCGCTGGTTGAAGCAATGAAGATGGCACTGAAGGGGAATGATCCCCAAGCAGCCCAGCTGGTGGCGACTGAATGCGTCGTCAATGCGGAAACGAAGGACCATCAAAATTGGGAATTACTCGGCCAGGCCGCTGAGAAATTCGCCGGTGCCGAAGGGGATGCGCTCAAAAAGCTCTGCGAAGAGGTGGAAGACGAAGAGGACGAGCACTTATACCATTCGATGGGCTGGAGTCGCGAGCTATGGATTGAATCGCTAGGCCTGCCGGCAGTGCTGCCGCCTCCAGAGGAAAAGAAAGATGTGAAGACGGCGGGCGAGGCGGGGCAAGCGAAGAAATCAAGAAAACCATGATCAGTCTCGCTACAGTGAACACCGCGAATGTACGTGTCGGTGTACGATCCAGATTGTGCCTTGCATTTTCGACAGCGGCGGATCGCACCAAACCGATCTAATAGAACACGAATGATTGGCACCTAATTGCTGAGCGATGCTGGATGGTCAGTTCCCCATGTAACTGAGACTCAATGCAGTCCCAGAGCGGAATAAGTCGAATGGATATCCCATGGTCGTAAATGACGAAAAATATGAGCGCGCGTTCCGAGTCCTTGCCACAGAGATGTTTTCGCTCTGGCTCAACTGCATGTCCTGTCCACCATCGTGGAGGCGCACCTTCCGCCGGATGAGAAGGGCTTGGTGGACAAGGCGTCGGCCAATTACCTCCGCTCGAATGGCGATCAAGCCCTCATCAGCTTTTTCGACCATTTACGCCAGATGGCCAATCGCGAGCCATCGGATCAAGCGGCCCACCACGAGGCGTTGGACGCGCTCTGGAGTGAGTTTGAAACCATGCGCATCCAGCACAGCCAAGACGTGGCCGACCGAGATGGCGCCGTCTGTGGGGCGCCCTGTAGGGCACGCCACTGTCCGTCCAATCATTCGCGTCTCGTCACGTTCGCTGCAGCGCCGGCAACCAATGCACTCAACCGCTCAGGAAAGCAGAAGGAGGTCGGAGTGGAACCTGATGTCCAGGACATCTTACGACGAACAGAGGCCCGACTCGAGGCGATCGAAAAGCTGGGGCACCAACTGAAGGAGGAGATGGCGGAAACGTCCGCCAATGTGATGGCCTCCGGCCAAATGTCCGGCGCGGACAGAAAGTTAGATGAGATACTGCAGATTTTGAAGGCTGAGACGTAACGGCCCTTCACCGCCACCAGTGTCGCGGTGTCGGGGACGATTTAAGGGATACCGTTGTATCTCCACTGAGAGACGCCTCTTTTGGGAGAAGTCCGCCGGCCGATGTAAGCGGCAGCCTTGGATGCACATACCGGCCCCTGCTGTTGCCTAGGGAATTGCCTACTCGTGTTCGGTCGCCCGGATATGCACGATAGCCCGGTATGCGCCGCCTGCCTCGCACTGACCGCCATGGCCGATTGTCTGGTTCTCGGGTTCAGTGATTGCTGGCCTCTCTGTGAGGACCGGCCCCCGCGCTTGACCCTGCTGCAATGGGGTCTGGTTTTGACTGGGTCAGCAACCTCCCACATTTCGGCGCTGTATGGAAGGAGAAACATGCCTAAGGCTCAAAAGCTCCCACTCGTCTCCTTGGCAGAAGTCCAGGCCACGTCCGAGTCTGACGGACACCCCATCCTCCTCGCGTTCGATGAGGGCGACGGGCCAGGAGGGACCTATTGGAAGGCGGGGGACCCGGGCGAACAAACGATCACCGTGGCGTTTCGCGAAGCCTGCCGCCTGGCGCAGGTGACCCATACAGGTCCAAGAACGAGAGGCCACGCGCACGCAAGCGGTGCAACTCGCAGTCTCGTCGGATGGCGGCCTGACGTACCGAGAACTGGTCCGTCAGGAATTTCACTTCAGCCCCGATGGGGCGACCTGGGAGGACGAGACGTGGACCGTCCCACAGGATCAGGTCACGCATGTGCGATTGGTCATCAAACCGGACAAAGGTCGGACGGACGTCTACGCGACACTCACGACCTTCGGGCTGTGGGCCTATGAAAAAAACGGCTCGCCTTCGGCCGCTGCGACCGGCAAGGTCTAATGACTGAGCCGCGGTGACTCCCCTGTCACAAAATACCCGACGTCACCAGTGCTTAGTGTACGAAGGCTCGCCCTCGCGGCATCTGCGGGGGCTGTCGGCGGTGATCCGACAGAAGCTCCATGAAAATTATCGCTGTCTAGAATTATGGAAATGGACGGACATTGAGACTCGGCATCTTCTCACCTCGAGGTGCTATACCTTTTCACGACCTCTCTTCAGTGCCCGGCTGGATCGTTCCTAGGAGCAAGCCGAATAGTAGACGCTTCATCCTGGAATGTTCTAAAAGGCCTGAATGACTCGGTTCAGGGCCCGACACTACAACAAGGCGATGGATAGCTTGCAGCGCGATTGGGCATGGGGTCTTTTTTGTCTATTGGTTGTCTCACATGCGCTGGGTCAGAAACGTCGTGTCCCTTGATAGGCTTGTCTGATCTCTTCTTCTCTTTGGCAGGTGAGTTCGGCTAGCATACGTTGTCCAACACTAGCCTTTTCCGGAATTCTCGCCAGACAGGCCTTAAGCGTGTCTTCCACGGCACCTGGCGCAACATCGCTCAGTCTGTCCTTTGGAGGAATAATGATGGCCCCTTTTAATTGCCGCTCGTCCGAGTGATTCGGCTGGTGATCTTCCGCGTGAGTGGAGAATGGCGACAGAGATGACGCTAGCACCAGCATGGAGGAGAACAGAAGTACCCGTTTGACGCATGGATGGATATGCATGGTGCCTCGCTCGTTCTCTTAGCTTACTAATCGAGTTTGCCACTGTCCAGCCCACCATAACGCAGCATCCCCTGTGGAAACCCCGGCGCGTCCTTCAACACCAGATGACGCGCATCGAGATCACGGACCGTCGCTGGAAGAATCCCATGTGAACGGGGTTTTGGCTGGCGAAATGGCCTGTCGAAGGCGGCAGGCTCAAGCAGTGTAAATTCTCGATTCAGAAATATGGCGAAGAGCGTACCAGATGGCGGACCGCGAGAGAGACCACCCTCCAAGCCTTGTCCGATTAGACCTGCTCACCGTTCTGCCCCTCGTCGGTCTCGTCACCATCATGCAACCTGATCTGGTTTGCATCCTGGATGCCTATTACCTCCTTTATGTCGGAGGCTGATCGAGTTCATCGGCTAATATAGCCGGGATGCTGTCCGCGAGTGGGTCCTCCATCTCGATGGGCTCATAGTGCACCGCCATAATGGAGGTGAGCGGGCAGGAAATCCATCCGGTGATTCCCCGCGTCTTGAACCGGACGCCCATCGCTGGGAGCACCGCAAGGTCTCCGGTTGAAATCACGAACCCCTCACTATCCGTCCATTCAAAGGCATCCATGGTCAGCGAGCCCGGGAGCACCTCGTACCACGACCCATCCCTCAAGAGAAGACGTGCGACCGTATTGACATCAATTTTGAGGCTCATACTGGAACTTCCTTCAGCGACCAGACTTGCTGGTCTTCTTTTTTGGCGCAGTGGTCTTTCGAGGTTTCGCGTCGCCTCGGTCGCCTTGCCCTTTCTTCGTCACCGTTTTGGCCTCACGCCGCCGATCCTGGGAATCGGTAAATTCCCCGCCTTCGTGCGGCGCACATACCGCTTGTCGTTTGTATGCGGTTCAATCAATTCGTGTTTTGCATCCTTGTGTGGCATACCCCTTTCATATTGTAGAAAAAAGAACAATCGTTCAGGTGTGTCCGGCGTGACGCGCAAGGTTTGATGCACTCGGCAGAAATTGTAATGCATGAAGTGAAGTGCCACGGCATGCGCCTGGATTCGACTCTCTATTACCTCTGCGGATCGGTCACCTCGTCTGCTCTTTTTCCATGCCTCAACTCATCGACTGAGTTCATTATGTTATCTTCAAAACCACCCCACGGGCAAACAGTGCCCTAAAGAACGGCGGCCTCCCTGAGCGTGTGGGATCAGAGAGACCGCCTAATCACGTAATGGTCCGCAGAGCGGAAGCGGCCGCGTTGCATGCGGGCCCATCCCGCATGTCAAACATCACCAGGCGAAGCGCGAGATCATCACCCTTCAATCATAATGCGTCGGCTCTTGGCTTCCTCCCGCTTCGGGAAGGTAACAGTCAACAGCCCATTCTTTTGCGTCGCAGACGCCTGTTGCGAATCGACGAAGGTCGGGAGTTTGAACACCCGCATAAACCTCCCGTCCGCAATTTCTTGCACATGGATGGTCCGAGCCGACTCGGTGACCTGTGGGCGCTCTCCTTTAATCGAGAGCATCTGATTCGTCACTTCGAGCGTCACATCCTGGGGCTCCCAGCCTGGTAAGGCCAGTTGGACACAAAAGCCCTGCTCGTCCTCCCAAGCATTACACGGTGGAGTCCACGGTGCGCCTTGGGACTCCGATGCACTCACGGCCTCCTGAAATAGCCGATCAATGCTGTGATCAAAGGCATGCTGGCCGATCGGGTTCCTCAGGGTGATTTGATAGCTGGTCATGGCGTTCCTCCTTCTCTCGATCGAGAGGCCACATGAAGGTGAATGTGAATGGTCGGAGGGACGAAGGGAGCATCAGCGGGGCATCGACTGCCGCCATTGCTCGTCCAGATACGGGCCGTCCCATCCATCCGGTCTAGCATTAGCAACGAACATCAAAATAATTTCTGTCTCAGAAAAGTCAAGGGGGAACTCGCGATCCGTTGCAGGCCAACCACGATCGAATCATTGGCCGCCAGTGTAGCGGCGCGTCGCGTAAGGAGGGGTGGCGGCCATGATGCAGCGGAGGTACTATTGGAGCAGGTAGGCGGCAGTCAGGACAAAGGAGGCGTTATGCATTCAGTAAGTAGCCTAACAATGGTGGCAATCCTTGCGCTCAGTGCCGCTGCAGAAGCGTAAATCATCGTCACGCCGATGGGGAACATCACTGACGTCTCAGGCCCGAACGGGCAGAGTTCCACGCACGTCGATCTCGGCAACGGACAGGGTGTCATCATCATGAATCAATCGACGACGCCCTATACCATTCTCGACCAGCCATCTACTCCCAGCCAGTTCCATGTACCGTCCGTCCCGAGCGTACCCTCGATCAGCGCCCCCTCGTCGAGCAGTCAAGCGCCCTTGTTTGCGCCTGGCAGCGGGTCGGATTCGACCGTGATTATCCTGGGGAATAAGTCACTGCGAGCCATCATAGGATAAGTGCCAGATCATGGATTCAGCACCTGGTGAAGCTCTTCGGCCAGGAAGATTTTCCCTGCGTTTCCACGGCGTCATGCACCGCTTCAACGGCGAAAAAGCTCAGTGCAGAGGGATGAATGATGATAGCTTCGGCCAGATGATCGCGGTAGACTTGCGTGAGTTTCGCGAGGTCCTCGGCCGAGGTGACGCCGTAGCCCTTGAGGTCCACCACGCCCTGGTGGACGAGATCGGCCGAAATCCCGACGGCCACGGTTTTGACCCCGGCAGGACCTCTAGGGGCCCGAAGTCCTCCGGTGGTATCCGACACTCCATGGCCGGTTACGTCGAGATCACCGAGAGCAGCTGATCCCAGATCGAAATTAAAGGCTTGCTACCGAGCCCAGAGCGGCTGTCGGCACGGGGTCCTCCCGCGCTTGCCGCAGACGTGTATCTATGGCAGGTGCACTTCGACGTGCTGGATCGGTATCTCGTGCACGCTTCGCTACGGGTTGGAAAACGTGAGTGGAACTATGGCCCTGATCGTCCCAGAAGACTTCTTCGTACACCCCAACTGTCTTCTTCCCCCGCCTCGCATTGATCTGCATCCTGATCCTGAGCCACTCCGCTGGGGCGTTCGCAGAATCGTGAGTGCCTCGAACCCTCCTGCGGTGGATACCACACACCGATCGTTTAGGAGGTGAGCGCAACGCTACCACATGCAGCGATGCTTCGTGGCTTTTCAGGCACAGGTACTTCCCTCTCAGGATGCGGAAGCTGTTCGGCGGGGTCCACAAATTCCACTGTGATAATCGGCCGTCCCTCCGCAGCACCAATCATTTCTGGTCGGTCGGCAAAATACCGGAGATCGTGGAGTTGCTCGAACGAAAAGAGATTTGCACGAAGCAAGAGGTCCACGACATGGTGCCTGAGTTGCGAAACTGGCATGCGGCATTGAACGGGAAGATCATCGTGCCAGGACCGCTTCCCAGCAACAAGAGGAACAATTCCTAATCGATCCTGTGCTCAAACTCGTTGATGCCGTAAATCTCAGGTCGTCTGAAGCGCAAGAGTTACTCAGGCGGGTCTCGTTAGCAATCGAGCACATTGATGAAGCCGGGAGCCGGTCCACTCACGAAACCAGGGCTCATCGATGTCCCACTCTTCCGATAGCCACCTTCCATTCCGCCTTCCCCGAGCCCTATCTCTCGCCAGAGTTCTCGGATCGGGTGATCCAATCTCTCCTCGATACCATTAACCAACACGGTCGCATGAGTCATCAGGCCCGGCAGGTGTGAGCCCGAGTACGTGACCTCATTGATGCGGGTGAACTGATGGCCCGCAAGCCTTCTCACTCGTACAACGGATCCCATCCAACGCGGAATAGTCCTCTGCGCGGCTCTCGCCTACAGTCACGCCATGCAGACCCGTTTCTCCGCTGACGGTCCTGAATCCCTTCCCATTCCCTGTACCCTACTGATGCACCAGGAGAACCGGCTGACGGCCGGTGGCATTTGGGGCTTCAACTGCCATCGCTATCATGTGGAAACTCAACTCCGCCTGACTCCCTGGATGACCGTCCCTCTTCTTGCCCATCTCAGGATGGAACAGGTTGGGCTTGCCCTGGGGCGCGTGACGTGGACCACACAATGTGGCATTGAATTTCTGCACAACTTCACCCCCAACACCTTCGAGAACGTCACCATTGCTTCGGAGATGGTCCGCCGGACGCTACCGTGGATCACTGCTAAGTCGGCCCGGCAGGAGCATCGCTGGAAACAGAGTCGATTGGAAGGAGGTCAAGATGCTTCGATTCCAATTCAACCGGAAGAATCAGCAGACGGTTGTGGTGGAGGGGACGCGGGTGGATTTGGCCGATGGGATCATTACCGTGGTGGATGCCCATGGACAGGCACACGTCACGTTTGACGAAGCCGAGCTGTGGAGTTGGTGGCGCGTGAGCGAGCGGGTGCCGTAATGTCTTACGCGGGAGTTCTGTCAATCATCGCAGATCGGTCTCCTCGTGCCAGCCTCGCCGATCACACACGCGAACCGCCTCGGCACTGGACGCCCTCTCGGTCTTCCCCTCGCGCGGACGAAAGGAGCACGTCATGCAGGCGGGGATTTGGCTCATGCTCTGTCTGCTGTTGGCCTTCGTGCTGGTATTCGCCTACTGGCTTCGGTCGCTCCATCGTCTCGAAGCACAGTGGGACACACGCGGCCGCGGGCTCGAACAACTTGACGTCGGCGGGGATTCGGTGGCCCACTAATTCTGTCTGTCAAACGGTATGTACTTCATTCGGATGAACCGCACGACAGCCACATGGACCTTTCTGCTGGGATGCAGTGTCATGGGTGTGTGTAGTCTCGGTCTCGCGCAGGAGAGCCTTGGCTTTGCGCTGATTGGCACGACGGCGTCCACGGCGCCGAAGATCTTCGATGCCATGGATTCAGATGATGCGTGGCAGGATGCGTTAGCCGTTCAACGTCAGGCAGCCATCTATGGCGTTCAGAATGCCGACAATCCCAAAATAGACATGGCCCGAGGGACAGGAGAATATATCAGCTCGTTTGCAACAATCCTCAACATTCCCAAGAACCAATTCTCCCAGGTTTTCAAGATCGCGCAACACGCGTACCCATCCGTCTGGCAGCCAGGGATGCCTGCCGAGCAATCGATGAATGAATTGCTCCTTCACCTGGCGGAAGCCCATCTTGTGGCGTCTCCGGCACTCGTCGTAACAGAACCATTACCGAGATGAGGCCGTTGTCGGTTACGAATCTCTGTGGGCTTTGTCGACCGTCGCACACGAGCGGGCAGCGGGTGGGGTGAGAAGCCCATGTGTCTGGGCTACTAACGTGCGCAAGACCCACCGACCATGCGGATGGCAGAAGGAGAAACGATGATGCAGGCTGGCGAAGACCGAGTCGAGATGGCACAGAAGGTGTTGATTCAACATCTGGTGCTTAGCTTTCCTCAAGCCGCCATTTTCTCCCGCCAAATCGGGCGCGCCTATCAGGTCTTCGTCATTGCGCCCTATGACGGAAGCCCTGGCACGGCCATCCAAGTCGAACGGGCGTGGCTCGCTGATCAGCAGGCCTCAATCGATGATTTCGACAGGTCTTGGAGCATCTGAACTTGCCGACTGTCCTCGAAAGGTGCGCACGCTACGACCTGGGATCGGCTCATAGGAACGACCCCGGCAACGCAGGATGGCCGATCGCACGGAGTGGCGGTACAGTCGCGTATGGCCCACTCCCGCTTTCAGGTCCGTCCTTACCACCGGCTGCCGGTGCACTGCTCTCTGTACGTGCAGACTGAGCATACATACGACACCGGCACGCTCTGGAATGTCTCGCTCAATGGCTGCCGCATCAGTACCACGCTCCCTCTTCAGGAAGGAAGTCTGGTGGCACTGCTCATGCTGTTGCCCGAGCCCGGCGGAGCGATGCTGATCCAGACGGCCTCGGTCTGTTGGACGCGAGGCCCAGACTACGGGCTTCGTCTCGTCACGCTGCATCCGGTCGAAGCGGGCCGTCTGGAACGGTATGTCACCCAGGCAGTCGGTAAGGTCCATGCTCAACATCAGGCGTGTTGATCACACACCGTCCGGAACGCATTGCTGGCGTGTCGAGGTGCGGCGGCGTTCGCGGATTTACCGGCGAAATTTTAGCGATGGTCCGCATGGCGGAGCGGACCAGGCGCTCCGCGCGGCCCAACAGTATCGAGACCGCCTCATTCAGACCCATCCGCCATGGGCGATGCCGGACTATTGCGGGATTCTGAAACAAAACAATCGCTCTGGCGTCTCAGGCGTGACCCGCGTCGATCGGCTGGAACGGATCAGAGGTCGGCTCTACCGTCGGCTCTTTTGGGAGGCCCAGTGGCCCATCGGTCATGGCCGAGCGAAGCACAAGAAGTTTCCATCCTGAAGTATGGAGAGGCGGGCGCCTATGAGATGGCGCGGGCGGCCCGAGAGACCGCCCTCCAAGCGCTGGCCACTCAGACGTTTTTACCATTGCCGCTCCGCCATCACGGGAAGACCGCCCACTGACTCGCCCGTTACGCCTCTTCCCAGGACGCCAATGGTGACAGGTCCCTCGATAGAAGAACCGCCTTCCCCAGAACGGACGATGGTCCCAACGGACCATCCGCTGTAGCCTCCTTCACAGTGGGAGGATTGCCTATGTGTCGCATGGCCGTGCGGGGGGTCTGTGTGTGGTTCCTTGTTTCGGGTTGGATGGTCCCGCCTATCTTGGCCGAGGAACAGGATTCATCGTTGCAGGTCGACCCCTATATCGCGCTGTTTGGCGGAGTCACCATTCCTTCCCTGACCGACACAAAAGTTGAGAGTGGTGTACTGAACCAGCATGTCACCGTCTTTGATCAAGACTTTGACCGGTCCCGATCACTCGGCGGGAAAGTCGGCGTCTGGGTGCCGGCGTTCAGACGGTCCACAGGGCTGGATTATGGCTTGGAAGTGGACGTCACGAATTATCAGCCCGATGTGAAGGCCGGGCGATTTCGCGCGAGCGGCACGGCAGGTGGTGTCCCCGTCATGGGGGCCAGCATGGCGAACCGCCTGAATGTGAACTCCACGATCATCGCCGCCAATCTTTTACTCCGCCTGCCGCTCTATGTGTCGGAGGAGTTTCCCCACGGCCGTCTCTATCCGTATCTGGGCGGAGGGCCGGGATTTCAGAACTCCACCTTCGATGGCGGCAAGGCGAACTCTGACGTCGCGCTCCAAGCCCTTGCCGGTCTGCATGTCTTCGTCGCGAAGCGCCTGTCCGTATTTGGTGAATATAAATATACACACGTCAACCAGACCTTCGGCGTGGGAGGCCAGGATGTGACGTTTACCTTCACTGTCAGTCACGTCGTAGCCGGATTGGCGTTCCATTTTGGGCGGTGAGGCCACAACCCTATCAGTCAACACGATGTGGAAGCCGGTTCTCACACCAGGCCGTTGTGGGCGCAAATTGGAGGAGATCACCAGCATGATGCAACGGACGATGAGGACATGTGTACTGGGCCTCGTGGTATGGGCTTCGGCGATCGGGGGGTGCACGGCGATACCCCCCAAGGGTGCATCCGACACGCTTCCCACGGGTCCCTTTTTTATGGCCGAGCCGGACGAACTGGGAATGTTGCAGGCGATCTCGAAAGCGCAAGAGGCACGGATCAAGGCCTGCCAGAAGGGCCAGCCGTGCGAAGACGCCTCTTACCTGCGGGGTTTGGTCGCGCTGTTCGAGAATCGGGCGGACGCCATGTCAACATTTCAAGGATTGCACAACACCATGCCCACCAGTCGCTACGATGCGGCGATCGTGGGCTGGATCGATCTCTTGCAGGATCAGGCGCTGGCTTCTCCGCACAGCCGGGCGTTGATGATGCAACTGAAGGAAGAGGTGTTGCATACGCTCACGGAGCGGTCCACTCCCGTGCTTGCTAAGCAAGGGAAAAAGGCGGGCCTGCGGCCCGCCGATCTTCGCCGCTGACCTCACAGGTCTGAGTCCTAACTTCAGGAGCTCTGTGTCGGCACAGGGCCCTACAACGGCAGTGATGGCGCAAGAGATCCGTCTGGTTGCTCGAACTCGACGATGATTGACAAGGGCTCCGGGGCAGTCACTTGGCCGGTCTGCTCCACTGACGCCAGCCGTGGATGCACGTAGGGCGCCGCAGCCTTGGCCATATGGAGGCGTAGGGCAAGGGGCGTCCGTATATCGCGCATGGTGCTCAGCATATACTCCAGCGGGGTGAGGCCACTCGCGGCAATGGCCGCTTCGCGTGCGGCCGATGCCTTGTTCTGAATCTCTTTTTTCCTGCCTGCCTCCGGTCGTCTGCCACCTTTCATACACTGCCATTCCAGAGCGCAAGCCTTTGCCACCGTAGGCAGGAAGTACAATCTGTCAGTGGCTCAAGTTCAGCTGACCATCGATAAAGTCGCCCGCGAACTGTTTGAGAACGACTGGATGAGCGTACCGGAGTTGGAGATTCGTCACGCCTCTGACTGGCAAGATGGGAAGAAGTAGTCGAGAGTTCCTTCTGCGCCGGCAAGGCGTACAATTCCCAACTCCAGGGCACAGCGAAATACCTCACGTACTCAGGCTCCTCAGTCCCTGAATCGATGATGGTCCCATCCTCCTCCAGTGCAGATGAGTGAACTTCCCATGACCACATATCACCCCTCAGCTTGAGTAACTGAAACCCAAACCATGGAGTTGCCCTTGGGTGTCCTGAGGCGTACTCAAGCGCTGATCTCTGACACTCACAAGGCCTCCCAACGCCCCACCGAATGGCGGTCGGAAGGATTTCCATGGCGTTGTCGAGGAGGTACCTACACACCGCCGGGTCGAACCAAGCTTCTAAGTAACAATCCGGCTCAAAGACGCCTGGATCGATAGACAGCAGCTTCTCTTTGATTCCTTGTAGGTAATTCATTTTCCGAACTTCCCTCTGGATGAAAATAAGGTATACCCTCGATCCGGTATGAGGTCTGGAACGTCCTCTGCTGACGGGAACTCCACACCGTTTCTCTCCATCTCCCTGATCGGGCGAGTGCCCTGTCCTTGTCAGAGAGGATGGATTGCCTGCTGTAGGGTTGCGGCTTTGATTGTTCTTCTTCATTGTTGTCATGCTTCGTGGTGGTAGCCATGTTCAGATCCTCTTTCCTCTTTGTTATCGAAGAGCGCCTAAGTACTGCATGGCCTGCCCGACCCAACCAGCCGCGGGCATTGACCCATGCAATCAAGCCACTGCATTCAGCACACCAATAAACTAAGCGACCAATGGTATAATCTTGCTTCAGCGGGACATTGTTGCGTTCGCAGATGGAACATTGGTTCTGGTTCATTGGTTTACCCTTTGTTGCCCTTCGAATTGCCTTTGGTTTAGGGTTTGACTATGACTCGCTCATGGTCCTGGCGATGGAAGATCGTTGCAGCCATTCTCTTACTGCTTCTCATTTATGCCGTCTGGGATTTTATGTGGGTCAAGGTGGCCTCCAGAGATGCTGTCAAATAGACGGAGCCCATGTTGTTCTGATTTGTTGTTGGGAAAAGGTTGAGACCTGAGCGACTACAGGCCCCACAGTGTGGGAACAATGGCAGGAAGGCATACGCTTCGGCGGCGTCGAAACCGAACAGTGAGGGTCATGGCACTGTTCTCACATACTTGATCCACGATCCGGTTCCACTGTGCTCAGGGTGATGACATGTTTCGATTCTGGCCCCGGCAATGGAAGATCGTCGCCGCTGTTGTTCTTCTAGTGCTTCTGGCGTATTTCGTGTGGCATGGACTCAACATTGACCCGGCAGATAGAGGCCTTGTCAAATAGTAGCGCCCTTGGCGTCTGAAACCCTGCAGCCATAACTGCTCGCACAGCTATGACCGCAGGGCATATTCCACTTGATCAAGCTGCCTCGAAGCCGAACAATCAGCCTCAACCCTTACAATGGATTGCCCATCCAGCTGCCAAGCTGTTGAAATAATTGCTGAATCCAGTGGATGTCGCTGCGCGGCGTGGCTTTCTTACGGTAGGACGTAAGAGCCAGCAATACGAGGATGGCGGGAAACTGGTTCGACCAGATCACGGTCCTACCGTCCCTGTAAGACAGAGAAAAGAACCAAGTTAAGAGGCAATGACACGACATTCTCATGGCCTCGAGCGCATGATGAGCAGTGTATCGCCGTGTTCAAATGTCCTCCCATCCTCAAAATCCCAGAAGCCCAAGATTTCGTTCTTGCGGTAGACACGAAGTAGGAGGTTCGGCTTCAAGGACATGGCGGTCTGCCCGACTTCCTGTGGTTCGACTGTGCGCTCGATCAGGTTCACCCGACCCCCTGCGGTCAATAGGTCCTGCACGTACCCGACAAAATGCGGATGGCCAATTGCAGCGGCCAGGAGATACCCTCCGAAGGTTGAGGGCGAAATGATGGCGGTCGCTCCGCCTTGGCGGAACAGTTTCACGTTCTCCTCCTCCTGGGCGCTGACGACGATTTCCAATGTCGGATTCAGATGGCGCGCGGTGAGGAGGATGAGCGCACTCGTGTCGTCCCGGCCTGTCGCGATGATGAGGGCCTGGGCCTTCTGAATCATGGCATTTTGCAGGATGGATTCCTGGGTCGCATCGCCTCGAAACGCGGGCATCCCCAACTCCAGTGCGGCCTGGACACGGTCCTCACTCGGATCAATGACGACGATTGCCCCTGAGTCGGCGCCTTTGGCCAACAATTCTTTTGCCGACGACCAGCCGGTATAGCCAAATCCACACACGATGATGTGATCGCGAAGCGTGGCCTGGATCTTCGCCATGCGATAGCCCTCCATGTATTGCCGAACGACCAGCTGATAGGCGGTGCCGAGGAATAGAAGCCAAATGACGACCCGCATCGGGGTCACGACCACCGCATCGATGAGCCGGGCACGCGGGGTCACCGGAACAATGTCGCCATAGCCGACCGTGGTGATGGTCACCATGGCGAAGTAGAGGGCGTCGACGAGGGAAATCTCACCGTCGCTGTGGTCCTGTAAGCCGTCGCGATCGAGCCACAGCACGACGAAAACGGCGGCGACGAGCACCAGCATGAGGAGGACCCGGAAAAATAGCTTTCGGCCCAGCAGCAGGTCGGAAGGGGTGAAAAAGACTTGATGGGCGAGTCGGCGTGGGAGACGTTCGATAACCATGGCGGTACGAGGGCCTGCTCACTGCTGAGCCGATGACACCGATTCGAGAGCTCCCCTAGTCCATGGGAGGATGTATCGGATCCGCGCTCTCGTCCAGTAGACCATCCCATTCTCACATGATCCGAGCCCCTTCGCGGACGGTGTCCACCCTAGCACGCTGCACGCCAAAAAACCTAGTAGGCAACGTCTCTACGCGATCGCGCACCCCTCGCAGGTTTATTCGCTCCCAGTGCCGATGTCCTTCCTATGCTCGGGTAGGTGTGAGACGACTGGCTGGTCCGCATGCATCGGAGGTGCTACGCGAGGAAATGGTCTCATGTCAGAGTTATGCGTACCCCGCTCGTTTTCTGGCGTGCCTGAGGATAATCTCACGTCCATGACCATCCTGGCTCGGGCGTACGACATTCACGTCGTGTTGGCTTCCGTCCTCCCGACGCATGATCACGGAGATGACAATGGCCAGCGAGTCCTGCAGAGCACGAATCGCCCGTCCGGCCAGATCAGCGCGCTCAATGAACGGATCAAAGACCTCGCGACTCTTCTACTATGTCCAGGCCCGCGACGCCTTCGAGCTGAACCTGCGCCATGCCTTCCGCTTGGACCTTCGCCGCCACATCACAGGCGGAGCCGAAGAGCCGCGTGGTGCCCGTGAGGTCCAAGAGCACCGAGCCTGGTCGCACGGGCTCCCAGGTGGGAGCGTATCGCTGAATCACGGCCATGATCGCACGGTCCGCCGCGACGACCGCGTGAGGGTTCGGCGAGCAGAGTCGTAACCCAGAACAGCAGCGTCGGGCGCGCTCGACCGGCATGCCCACCGCGACGCCATCCCGTTCCGCTTCACTCGACACCTCACGAATCAGGGTCCGAGGTGCATGGATGTCGGCGATGGCAAGAGGACGGGTGCGAAGGTGCGCGTCATGCAGGCGAGCGAGCGCGATGTCGAGCGAGGCGATGGCGAAGCAGACAATCTGGCGGTCCATGCACTTCACTCAACCGTCTGGCCGGTCATCGAACTAGCGCCGACAATGCCGAATCACGCCCACCACGACGCCCTCAATGACAAGCGCATCGGCGTCGGTGACGACCAGGGGCTTCAAGGCCTCATTGGCCGGACGGAGTTCGATCACGCCCGCCTTGCGGTGATAGGTTTTGATGGTGGCCTCTCCGTTGAGCAGGGCAATCACCATGTCCC
>JAJFBJ010000163.1 GCA_020697375.1 Nitrospira sp.
CTCGCCACGCTGTGGTTCATTAACGATGAAGCCTCGTCCGAACTGGTGTCAGAGTTTTACAGACAATTGCACGACCGGTCGATATCAAAGGCACGTGCTTTGCAGCTTGCACAGTTGAAGTTGCTGTCGGGGCAAGTCTATGAGCATCCGGCATTTTGGTCGGCATTTCTGTTGTTGAACAATTGGCTGTAGCCGTCGCGAATAGAGGGTGCCCTCATGGCTGTCTGGACGCGTCACTTCATGGTTTCCAATGTAGCCGCAACGGTCGTTCTCGCCCTGTTATTTGCGGGAAGCGGCGAATCGGCCGCCGAGGTGGTACTAGAGATGCCGGCTTACCAGGCCCCTCGGCATGTCACACCGAGAGCGAGGATCGGTGGAGGCTTGCGCGGGGGCGACGGTGAAGATCCGGCGGTTGCCGCATTGGTTCCGGATCACGTCGGCCTCACCATCAAACAACATCCCGCATTGAATTGGTTCCTTTCCAAGCACACGTCGTTGCCCATCAGATTCACATTGATCGATGAACGTTCCATTCGTGCCCTGATCGAACAATCGATCATCCCTCCTAACCAACCCGGTGTCCATGCCATCCAGCTCAGTGACTTCGGCTTTACCCTTGAGGCGAACGTCCAATACCGATGGTACATTTCTGTGGTTAAGGATCAGGATTCTCCCTCGCGGGATATCGTCACCGGCGGGATGATCGAGCGTTGCGACTTCAACGAGTGCCTGGCACTGGATGCCACGACCACATGCAGCCGTGACGCCATCATGGCGAACGCCGCCAAGGGATTTTGGTACGATGCGATGTCCTGCTTATGCGACTTGATCGAGAAGAATCCCGAGGATATGGGGCTGCATAAGCAGCGGGCATCCCTGCTCAAACAGGTCGGGCTGCATGACGTGGCGGACTGGGATCTGGCGCAATCCCATGCCCGCCGTCATTAGCCCGCGTATCCCTGCCGGTTCGTCGCGCAGTCCCAACATAGGGGCAGCGTGCGGAAGCGCTCATGAATAATTCTTTAGGTCCTTCCCCAGGGAATCTTGTATTCAATCGGATACTCTTGAATCTGATCCGATACTATTTTCCTTCTGTCAGCATCTGCTTCGCATAGTGGTTCGCTGAATTAAAGTCTTACATTCCCGGGACGAAGTCAGCGAAAATCCTCACAAAGCGCTCGTCAGATCCTTCACCTGTCGGATAATGGCACGGCAGTTGCTGGGTCATAGAGTGAACACCTTCTGGGACCCGGGCATCCAAAGGCCGAGTCAGAACAGAAAGGAGCCCAACATGGAACTCGTCATGGGCGGCCTGCTGATTGGAGTCAGCGGCATGTTGGTTCTATTGATCATCGCTGCATCCAAACAGACCGCCTCGCACCCGACTGCAACGCATCGACCCCGCAGAGATTTGTAACTGCACGGAGATGTAAACGATCAGCGGAAGCACCTGTATCCGCCCTCTGCTGAAAGGAGTCGCACCATGAATCGATTCGTATACTTGAGGCGTGACAAGCGTCAGCGAATGACCGTGAGTCTGTCCACCGACCTTCTGGAGCGTGTCCGCGATGCCGCATACTGGACACCCGGCAGCACCATGGCCGGCCTCATTTCGTCTGCAATTGAGGACCTTATCAAAAACCTTGAGTCGCAGAATGGCCGGCCCTTCTCTCCCCGGCTACAGGATTTGAAGCCAGGTCGTCCACGCGCGAATAGGATCCATGAAGCGCCTGTATCTGATGCCATACAGTCAGTATCCAGTCAGATACAGGCCTAGGCATAGGCCTAGGGCCCCTGGTCTTCGCCTGGCCTCGCTCGCTGTAAGAATTCTATGAATCCCTTAAAGATTCTCCGAAGAATCTGAGCGGCCACGTTCGGACTTCCCGCCAACCGCGCAAGCACGCCTTTTGCCTTAGGTCACCATGGTTTCTCCGCACAGCAACGACGCTTGAACGTCCGGCAAAGGTCTAGATATGCCATGCGCCACGGATTCAGGTCTGTCGTGCAATCGCTCCCGACGCATTCCTCTGTTTTACAGGCTGTTCGAAGACCCATGGTTGGACTTCCCATCAGGAACCGCTCGAGGCCACAATGGGTTGTTCCTTTGCGAAGGGTTCTCCTTCCTCTGTTGCGCTGTCGTTCGCCCTGGCAGAATCGGCGCCTGCGGTTTCTCCCACTCACTCCATGGAAGGTCGTCGACACTACAGGGCACGAACAAAGGATTTCACAGCCCATTCAATATCCACATCATTACGGATGGAGATGTCCGACAGTCCGGCGCGACCGGTATTTCCACCGTTCTCCGCCGGTTTACAAGCCCGGAGGACATGCACATGACCGACATCGACTCAGTAGAAGGCGGCGCCAGCCACATGGGCGCTAGTTCTGGATTGTGAGATGTAGGCTACAAATACTGAATCAAAAGAGTCTGAAGTGATGAATTTCTGAATGGCGAACGGAGAGCTTAGAAGGGCCGGACGTCCCATGCTGGCGGCGATGCTGACGGTCGGCCTGGCCGGCACCGCTTGGTCCGAATCGCCGCTTTCCGAGCGGCCTCAACCAGCCTCGGGCCTGATCAATGAAGAACTGGAGCTACTAAAGGAAGAGGAGACCGTGAGCATTGCCTCAGGGTATGAACAGCCGATTTCACAGGCACCGTCGAACGTCTATGTGATCACGGATGAGGATATCCGGCAATCCGGAGCAGTCGATCTTCCGACCGTGCTTCGTCGCGTGCCCGGCCTGGAAGTTATGCAAATGACCGGAGCCGATTTCAACGTCAGCGCCAGGGGAGACAACCAACCATTCGCCAATAAGATGCTGGTCATGGTGGACGGACGGTCCATCTATCTCGACGTCCAGGGAACCGTCTTCTGGAAAGCGATCCCGGTCACGCTGCCTGAGATCAAACGCATTGAGGTACTCAGAGGCCCTGCTTCCGCCGTCTATGGATTCAATGCGTTCGATGGAGTGATCAACATCATCACCAAATCACCGGAGGAAATGAAAGGGACGACGCTCCAATTCGGCGGCGGAGAGTTCGGAACGATCAGTAGCGCGGCCGTCCACGCGGGGACCGTCGGAAAATTCGGGTACCGCCTTTCAGTCGGCCGCGACCAGACGCAGCAGTGGCGGGACGCAGACGCTCTGGCGTTTCGATCGCACAAGTTCAATATCCAGACCGACTATGCCTTATCAGCGATATCGAAGCTTCACGTGTCGGGAGGACTGGTCGACTCCAATCGGTACGACGGGCAGGTCGGCGAGGTCACAAGCAATTCCATTCGTCCCTCGCTCGGCTATGCCAATGTCCTGTATGAGCATGGGGCGTTTCTCATTCGAGCTTGGTGGTCCGGCTATACGGACAATGCCACGATCAATCCCAGTCCTCAATTGGCGAACCTGCTTCGAATCACGGATCGCAACGGACTGTCCACCAATTCCTTCGCCGGAAACACCTATAACGTGGACGTCCAACAAGCGGCAAATCTATGGTCCGCGAACCGATTGTTGTATGGCCTCACGTATCGCCACAACTCGCTGTCGAGCAGCACCATAAACCAGTTCAGCCGGGAAGACCGGCTGGGACTGTTCGTTCAGGACGAATGGCGCGCGGCGCCCGCCCTGACGATCGTCGCCGGCCTGCGTTACGATCTCCATACACAGATCAACGGAACCTGGAGCCCGCGTATGACAGTCCTGTATCAGCCGATCGACGGTCATACCTTCCACCTCACCGGATCTGTAGCCTATCGTCCTCCGACTCTCTTTGAATCCCACCAGGATCAACGTGTGACAAGCACGATTCCGACCGGGTTATCCGCGCCATTTCCGCCTTCCATTTCCTCGACTGTTCCGGTCATGGGATCAACGGGACTCGCTCCCGAACAGATCATTTCCTATGAAGTCGGGTATCAAGGCTGGTACTGGAAACATCGCCTTCGAATACGTGCCGATCTCTTTTTCAACCATATCTCCGATTTGGTCGGTAGCCGGATCGCCCCCGGCGGCGCATCGGAATTCGTCAATGATCAAGGTTCTGCGGACATCTATGGAGGCGAGGCCGGGATAGAATTCCTTGCCACCCGCTGGCTCAGCGGGTTTGCCAACTATTCCTATGAAGAAATCGGTCAGTCCTTCATCGGGACCGTCAGGCGGGGCGCTCCAAGGTCAAAAGTCAGCGCCGGCCTCCGGGCCGAGTGGGAGAATGGCATGAGCGGAGACATCAGTTATCATCATGTCGGCGCTGCGACCTATCCGCTTGCACAGACATGGACGATCCTCGCTGATATACCGACAACCGCTGTCATCGCGCCTTCCGATCGCGTCGCCAGCTACAATCTTCTCGGCCTTCGTGCCGGCTACCGCTTCTGGCAGCAGAAGGCGGCAGCGGGCTACATGCGTGATGCCGAAGTGGCCGTCTCGGTCTTCAATGCGCTCAACGACGAGCACAAGGAACATCCCCTGGGAGACCTCATCAGCAGGCGGGTGATGGGATGGCTCACGGTGAAATTTTAATGAGGAATGAGGAATTAAAGATGATGAATGAGGATTCAACTTCCTCATCCGCTGGTGGAGGTTGACATGACTTCCGCAATATCTGAATACAACATTCTCGTGGTCGACGACGATCCGGACATCGTTCTGGCCTTGCAAGACTTCCTCGACCATGACGGTTATCAAGTAGGTGTGGCCGGGACTTGCGCCGAGGCCCTGTCCCAGGCCTCTTTGCATCTCTACAATGCCGTGCTGCTGGACCTCGGTCTGCCGGACGGAGATGGCTCTTCGGTGCTTCGGACGTTGCAAGAACGGCAACCGCAGCTACCGGTGATCATCCTCACCGCCTATACCAGCGCAGACCGCACGGTCGGCTCGCTGACACAAGGGGCCTTTGCCTACCTCACCAAGCCCTACAATAGGGACGAATTACGCGCGGTCCTGCAACGGGCCGTCGGCGTTCAGGCCCTGGCAGCCAAAGTCGAGCACGCTGAACATGCACTCTCGGAAAGCGAGGAACGATTCCGATCATTGGTCGAGGCCGCGACTGATTCCATCGTCTTGGCGGATCACAATGGCAACATCCTCTCCTGGAATCGCGCCGCCTCCCAGCTGTTCGGGTATACCGACGAGGAAATTCGCGGGCGTTCCCTGGCCATGTTGATGCCCTTGCGCCACCGCGCGGCCCACGATCGCGGACTCGCGCGCGTCCGGGATACCGGCCAATCCCGCCTCATCGGGCATCTGGTCGAGCTGGAGGGATTGCGCAAGGACGGCACCGAGTTTCCCCTGGAACTGTCGCTTGCCACATGGAAAACCGAAACGGCATCGTTCTACAGCGGCATCATTCGCGACATTACCCAGCGCCGCCGGGCAGAGGAAATCCTCGATCGCCTGCGCCATCTGCACGAGGTGATTCTCACGCAAGCGGGAGAAGGGATCTACGGGCTGGATGCCGGCGGCCGGACGACCTTCGTCAATCCGACGGCGGCGCGGCTGCTCGGATATGAGCGCTCCGAACTCATCGAACAACCGATGCATTCGATACTTCACCATTCGAGACCGGACGGCAGCCCCTATCCGGCCGATGACTGCCCCATCTATACGGCGCTTCGAGACGGCTTGATTCATCGCGTGACCACCGACGTGTTCTGGCGCAAGGACGGTACCGCCGCACCGGTTGAATATGTCTGCACGCCGATCGTTGAAAAGGGTGTCGTGGCCGGAGGCGTCGTGGTGTTCCGTGATATCACCGAACGGAAGGAAGCCGAACGTGCAGTCGAGGAAAGCCAGGAACGATTTCGTCAGTTGGCGGAGCACATCAAGGAAGTGTTCTGGATTACCGATTCCACCAAGAGCCGCATCATTTATATCAGTCCCGGGTATGAAGAGATTTGGGGGCGTTCCTGTGAAAACCTGTATGCCGCTCCCACCTCGTGGATGGAGTCCGTCCATCCTGAGGACCGTGAACGGATACAGGACGCTGTCATGAACCGGCAGAGCGCAGGCCCCTACGACGAAGAGTATCGCATCATCCGCCCCGATGGATCGATGAGATGGATCTGGGATCGGGCTTATCCCATCCGTGACGCATCGGGAACGGTCTATCGTATCGTGGGCTTCGCTGAAGACGTGACGGATCATAAACGTGTCGAGGCGGCGTTGATCGAAAGTGAACGACGATATCGTGCG
>JAJFBJ010000046.1 GCA_020697375.1 Nitrospira sp.
GCTTTCGACGACTTTCACGTCCACCAGCTGACCGTCGTTATTGATAATGGCCTCAAGTATCACTAGACCTTCCCATCTATTTGTTCTGGCAATGTAAGGGTAGCCTTTCAATCGTTCAATACGATTCCATAATGCTTCCCGCAACCATCCATAGTCTGTTCTTGTCCCTTGATTAGAATGCAATGGATTGTTCTTTAGTGATGGCTGGAGATCGTGTAACGCCGATGGTTTTCCATCAGCAGATTGTTGCACCGTAGAAGAGCTGTGGCTAGCAACCGCCTCGTCTGTCTGAATGTGGCGGTTTTCAACTTTCGGCTGGCCAATCAATGACTCAGTATCCTGCCTCGTTTGAATGGTAGTGGTCTCTACGGGAACGGAAGCCGCTTCCACACTTTGCGCCTCGAGCACCCTTTCAACAATGGGTGATTGCTCTACGACAGTTGAAACAGCGCTATGTTCGACAACCTGTTGTGTCACTACAGAATGTTCATGTGATTCTGCCGTGACATTTTGCTGTGCAATGGCCGGGCTTAGAGCGACTATGTTTTCTTCGGTCGGCACTGGCTTGGTTTCCACCATGTGTGTTTCAGCGGTCTTGCTGATAGAATCCGCCTCTGATGTCACGGCGGTCTGATGGCGGATGGTTTCCTTTGGTATCACTTCGGCTTCTACCGCAAGTTTAGCGGGCTCTGATTCTCTGGTTATGACGGGCGCCTGTGACTGAATCGGCCGTGATATTGGCCGACTCTCAACCACGCGTCGCTCCGTCGGTGCGGCAGAATTCATCTCGGCACGCTTGGGGAGCATTTTCTTTACGGGCTTTAACGGTGCTTGCTTAGCTTCTACAGCCTCGGCCTTAGTCACGTGGGCTGGAGCCTGTGTGACTGAGACGTCCCACCGAAATGGCTCAGGGGCACTAACTAGATGAATACCACTAAGAAAGAAGACGATTATGCCAATACCAATTGCATGTGTCGCGAATGAAATTACCCATCCAGAGGTGCGGTATCGTGGAATTATTTGGTGATACGCAGTGGGAGTCATTTTCCGTTTACCGATTACTGTAAGACTAATTAAACTGACCGAATTATCTGCTAATAAGTGTTACTCATGACTGCGTGCTTGGATGGGAATTCTGCATTTCGTGGAGTAGCTGTTACGTAATCCCATTCGCCAACTCCTTCCAAAGCGCGAGAATGATAATAAGTCTCAATCGAGCAGTCAAGCGGAATCGGGCGCTAGCCGCACATGCACTTTAACCGTCTGTCTTCATGCAGGCGCTACAGTTTCGTATAGCTCCAGCTTATATCCATTGAAGTAATAGCCTTGGCGGGTGGCGAGGATCGGCAGAGCGTCCTTGCTATTGACCTTTATCTGCGGGATCTGCCTTGATTTTACGGACACCTTAATTAAGGCCATAATGGGTCAGGATGGGTGTCATGAACCAAAGGCGGAAGTTTTCAGCCGACAAGCGAGAAGCGGTAACGATGCTCGAGTCTCCGGCGTGAGTGTCTCACCTACATCGCCGCGACTGGGGACTGGGACGAAGTCCTGGGGCGCTGGCGCCGGGAATTGCGCCGGCAGCCGGCGCAGGCCTTTCAGTGCAATGGCGACCGCGAGATGAAGAACTGGCCCACCTGCGTCGGGAGTTGGCGCGGGTGACGAAGGAGCGAAAGTTTTTGTGAGAAGCGGCCGCGTGCTCGCGAGAGCGTCGCGATGAAGTATCGAATGATCGAGCGGTGCCGCGACGCATTCCCCATCCGGATGATGTGCCGATGTTTACATATCTCTCCCAGCGGGTACTATGGCTGGGTCGCTTGGCCGCCGAGTGCGCGAGTCCAGGAGAATGCTCTGTTGTGGAGCAGATCAGCGGGTTGCATGTACACCATGACGAGGTCGTGGGGAGTCCGCGCATGGGGGATGATCTGCATTACGCCGGCGAGCGCTGTGGCCGCCACCGCGTGACGGTCTGATGCGCCGGGCCAATCCATGGGGTGCCGCAGCGTCGGCAGTGGCCGAAGAAGCCAGAAGGTCCGCCCCAGTGGAACCCAGAACATCTGGACCGGGACTGCCGCGCGGCAGTCCCAACACCAATGGGTCACTAATATCACGAATATTCGCACGGCCGAACACTGGTTGTACCTCTGCATCGTGTTGAATTTGTTGTCGGGCTGGTCGATGAGTCCACGTCAGGACCGCCAGTTGCTCGTGCAAGCCGTGCTCATGGTGTTATGGCAGCGGCCTCCCTCCAATCATTCTGCACTCGGATCGCTGCTGTCACTTTACCTCCGAATACCAACGATTCCTGAAGCCACATCAGGTCATTTGCAGCATGAGTGCGGTGAGCAACTGCGCTGACAATGCCGCCGCCGAAAGGTTCTTCGGCATGCTCAAACGCGAACGGGTGAACCGGCAGCACTACCAGACAAGGGCCGAGGCGAGGGCCAGGATATGCAAACACTGATCACCAAGCGCCTCGAACATTATTATACATTCCATTCCGAATTTTCCGTTGTTAGCCTGAAACCGCTCCAAAGAAACACCGTATTGAAAATGAATACCAAAATCTCCTATGATTGCAAACGGCGCTGTCTGCAAATAACCCTCAAGAGCTCAATGAAATGAATCCCGACTTGACGATCTCTATGGTTATTCCTGTCTACAGGGGGGGGACCAACTTCAGGCTATGCCTCCAAGCGCTAATGCGCATGGCCCCACCGCCTTTGGAAATAATTGTCGTATCGGATGGGGATACGGCCAGTAGCAAAATCGCAGCAGAATTCAACGTAAAAATTTTTCAGCTACAGCAGCGTGGGGGTCCCGCCCGTGCGAGGAATGTTGGAGCGTCCCATGCAAGAGGCGATATCCTATTTTTTATTGACGCGGACGTTGTAGTTCCACCGGATCTTCTCCATCGTTTCGGCGAAGCATTTCATGCCAAACACGATACGGCTGCGGTCATAGGTTCTTATGATAGCGATCCAGCTGCGCCAGGCGTCGTATCGCAATACAAAAATCTTCTCCACCATTATGTACACCAGCATTCTAGGAACAATGCTGCCACCTTTTGGGGTGCCTGTGGAGCAGTCCGGCGGGACGTATTCTTATTACTTGACGGGTTTGATGAGGGGTATCGCCGGTCCTGTGTTGAAGATATTGAATTCGGCTATCGATTGCGAGTTGCGAGGTATTCCATTCTGCTTTCAAAAACGCTACAAGTTAAACACCTCAAACAGTGGTCATTTTTTTCACTTCTCAAAGCTGACGTTTGGGACCGAGGGGTACCATGGACTGAGCTGATCTTACGATATCACCAGTTTAATAACGACCTTAACCTTCGACATTCCGATCGCGCCAGTGTCATTGTCGTTTATTCTCTTATGCTCCTGCCTCTTATAGGGGCCCGCGTGTCGCATTCATATGCGGCGATATTCCCTCTGATAGCGTTGCTCCTCCTGCTCAATAAACGTCTTTACAAGTTTTTTATCTCACAGCGTGGAATTGCATTCACTGCCGCTGCTATGGGGCTGCATTGGCTCTCTTTCGCATACAGTGGCATAGCATTTTTATTTGGCACGGTGCGCTACGCAAGTTTACAGCTTTGCAAAATTATTTTTAGCTATACTCCTTGGCAAAAAGAGACTCGTCCTAATCGGGAAGTCCCAACCATGGTGCGTGGTTCAGCCGGACGTCCGGGAGGAGAGTCGTGAATACAACAAACAATGGGAAGAAGCCAACTACCGGCAGCCCGCAAGACGGAATTCTTGTCGTAGGCGCGGGGCCCGCAGGATTAGCCGCGGCTTTGCACCTTGCCCAATCTGGCACCAAGCCTGTGGTCATCGAGCGGTCGGATAAAGTTGGAGGCATGGCGCGCACGGAGTGTTACAAGGGCTTTCGCTTTGACATGGGAGGACACCGCTTTTTTTCGACCCATGAAGCTGTCGTCAAATTCTGGAAAGAAATCTTAGGGAAGGAATTTCTTACTCGACCCCGTTTATCCCGCATTTATTACAATAAACGATTCTTCCACTACCCTCTTCAGCCACTTAACGTACTGCGTCATCTGGGTTTGATGGAATCGATCCTTATCATTCTCAGCTATTTGTATGCGCAGTGCTTTCCATTTAAGCGAGAAGAAACTTTCGAGCAATGGGTCACGAACAGGTTCGGACGACGCCTGTTTGAGACATTTTTTAGGCGTTACACCGAAAAGGTATGGGGCATTTCTTGCGCCGAACTGAAGGCTGAGTGGGCAGCGCAACGGATTAAGGATCTATCCTTAAAGACCGCCCTTTTGAATATGCTGTGGAAGCGCAAAGGCACCATTCGTACACTTATCGAGGAATTTTCCTATCCCCGTTTGGGGCCAGGGATGATGTGGAATGCGGTTCGGGAACGGGTGCAGGAGTACGGTGGCTCGGTACTTTTAAACTCATGCGTAACAGAAATATGGCATCAGGGCGAAATGATCGATTCTGTTGTGCTGGAAACACCTCGCGGGTTTCAGAAGTTCCCTGTCTCGCATGTTATCTCCAGCATGCCGGTAACTGAATTCGTCGCCAAACTGAGGCCCCGTGCTCCTGAGCATGTTCTAGCCGCCGGTCGGCGATTACACTATCGAGATTTTCTCACCGTCTGCTTGATTGTCAACAAGGCTCACCTATTTCCGGACAATTGGATCTATATCCACGATCCTTCAGTCAAAGTCGGGAGAGTCCAAAACTTTAAGAATTGGAGCCCGTATATGGTGCCGGATCAAACGAAGTCAAGCCTCGGCTTGGAATACTTTTGCCAAGAGGGCGACGAGTTCTGGCAACTCTCGGATGACGAATTGGTCGTTTTAGGTACAAGAGAGAGCGCGAAAATAGGCTTGCTCCGGCCCGAGGACGTTGAAGATGCTTGTGTGTTTCGTATGCCAAAAGCATATCCAATCTATGATTCCACTTATCGAGACTCCTGGGAGACCATCAAGCAGTACCTCACGCGCTTTTCCAATGCTCATACTATCGGTAGAAACGGGTTGCATCGGTACGATAATCAGGACCATGCGATGCTGAGCGGGATGCAAGCCGCTGCTGATGTTCTACGCGGAGAAAAGCAAACCAGCTGGTCCCACTGGGGTGCAAAACAGTATTTAGAAGAAGTGAAAGAGCTGCGGACATGAAGAAAGAATGCATTGCATGAATTCCCGGCGTTAGTCAGGCTTCGGAACATGAATGACATCAAGATCGGAATCATAGGATGCGGCTGGGCAACGGAGACTCTCCATTTGCCGTCCTTGCGCCGCGTGGGGGGTTACCAGATCGCGGCCGTGGCTGACCTGGATACAATGCGATCGGAATTGCTTGCCTCTCGCATGGGCATAAGACAATGGTTCAGTAAGCCGTCACAATTGATAGAACATCCAGACGTTGAAGCCGTAGCGATATGTGTCCCCCCGGACCACCATGCGTCCTTAGCAGTAGAAGCTATAAATGCTGGGAAACATGTGTTTATTGAAAAACCCATGACTCTCAGTATTGATCAGGCTGACCGGTTAGCGGCCGCCGCGAAGGGTAGCGGATCCAAGGTATTAGTAGGGTTCAACCTTCGCTGGCATCGGCTGTTGCTACATGCCAAACGGCTGGTGGACGCGAGTTCCGTGGGTTCGCTTATTTCTATGCGCACGGTATTCACCAATGCACTTCAACATGACGAAACCTCTCCAGCTTGGCGAAAGGACCGGGGCTGCGGAGGAGGAGTCATCCACGATCTTGCAGTACATCATTTCGACTTGTGGCGGTTCCTTTTGTCTACCGAAGTGCGGGAGATCTCAGCATCATGTAGGTCTGACAGCGGGCAGGATCAGGCTGCCATAATTTCCGCCCGCATGGCAAATGGCCTTCTTGTATCTTCCGTGTTCGCGCATGGAACGAGTAACGACCATCAGGTGGAATTGTATGGCACCAAAGGTAAGGTGCACATTTCCCTTTACCGACATGATGGTTTGCAATGCGATGCTGACGGCGAAAATCGGTTCTCCAAAACGTTGCAGCGCGTCTCGGCGAAGGTAATGGCCCTGCCCACGGCGTTCGCAGCCGCACGAAATGGAGGGATGATTTTTGCTACCTATGATGAACAATGGAGACATTTTTATGATTGCATTCGAAGCGACGCTCCCATTAATTGCACAATTGATGATGGGCGACGAGCTGTGGAACTGGCAGTTGCAGCCGTAGAATCGTCTGCCACAGGCCGTCCCGTTACCATGAATCTCTTACCGGTCGGGGAAACATATGACTAAATCGAATGAGCCTCTTCTGTCAGTTATCCTGGTCACACCTGATACTTACGCCACCATTCGAACAACAATCCGTCATCTTCTTCGACAAGGAATTCGAGATCGCATTGAATTGGTTTTAGTCGCGCCGAGTCTGAATGCTCTAGACATAAACACAGATGAGGTGAGGCCATTCTGGCAATATCAAGTCGTTGAGGCGGGCGACATTCAATCGATCGGCCACGCCAATTGCGCTGGCGTTCGAAAAGCTACAGCTCCGATTGTGGTGCTTGCGGAAGATCATGCTTTCCCCGCACCTGGTTGGGCAGAAGCTCTGGTGAAGGCCCACGAATCCCCCTGGGCAGCTGTCGGTCCCGTGATCCGCAATGGTAACCCTCGAGGTGTAGTAAGTTGGGCCGATCTCCTAATTGCTTATGCACCTTGGCTCCACCCAGGACGGAAAGGCGAGGTCGATCATCTTCCTGGTCACAATAGCAGCTATAAGAAAGATATCCTTCTCGCGTACGGCCCGAACCTTGAAGGGATGCTGGATGCGGAGAGCGTGCTGCACTGGGACCTACGTCAGAAGGGTTATCAGTTGCTTTTGGAGCCCGATGCTCAGATTGCCCACCTAAATTTTGGGCGTCTTTCCTCTTGGCTGCAGGCACAATTTTACAGCGGTCGTGTTTTCGCCGCTTCCCGGGCGACAACCTGGAGAGTGGTTAGACGAAGTTGCTATGCAGTTGCGGCTCCCCTCATACCATTGGTTCGAATGAACCGAATCATCAAACAAACCCGAAGCTCCGGTTCATGGAACAAGGTTCCCAGAGGAGTCCTGCCGATGTTGTTGCTGGGATTATCGGCGAGCGCCTTGGGCGAATTTATGGGGTATGCGGCCGGGCATGGGGAAGCCAGGCCTAAACTGGCAGAGTTCGAATTTCATCGCGTTCGTCACCTCGGAGCCTATGATGCTGGGAGCCAGATGGCATAGCTCCTCTCTTTCTCCACCACGCCAATCCCCATACTGCCATGGCAAATGCAACCGTCACCTCTCTGAGTTCTGATGGAATGTTTTCCCGGCTCAGTTGGTCCAGTAGGGCGCCGTCTGGGGGAATGAGGGCTGATACGAGGAAATATGCTTGGCTCGTCCAAGGGGGTGTGGGAACATCCAAGGATACAACGAGTCGGCGAACCGATTGACTGAATAGTAAGCACAGCGGGAGGACGGCTCCTCCAACAAGTGATATCACCCAAAGTGCGGCATTGGACCAGTGGCGACCAGGCAAACCAGGCAGTTCAATATTATGTAGGCTAACCTCTTCTTGAATGTTCGTGCGGACAAGAAAGTCAGGCGTGGAATACTGCACCAGACTCTGGCCCCAATTTATTTCTTCACCTGCCACTCCGATGCAACCTACCGAGAGGAACAGCATCCACCATTTCATAAGCCCGCCCTGGGATCCAAACGCACGAGTGCGACTGAAACTTGCGAAGAAAAAAAAGGTCGCAAGCACGTATAGAGCGACCGTAACATCCTGCAACAACCCATTTTCTATCGTGAGCTTGGCCGCCACACGGTCATCTATTAGCAGGCTCCATGAGATCCACGAAGCCCACAGCACCAGCAAACACAAAAGTGATTTTCGAACGAAAAAAGGTAATGGCCTCGGTCCGATGGCATTAACTTGTACCATTGCGGGGAGAACTTCGCGAGAGGTCGAGACATGCCAGTCGTGACAAATGGTCCGACGTAGAAACCAGAGCATCAAGCCTCCCAAACTGACGATTAGGCAGCCAAGAATGAGCAAGTGTCGCCGCGCTTCCGCGATTGACTGCTCGTCTACGGATTGGAAATAAAAGAACGCTGCCATGCAGGCCATCAAGAAAGCGAGTGCGAGGAATGCATGCCAGATCCAGTGAGGGGTGCTCTTACTCATATTGAGCAGTGTTTGGCGATAGTGAACGGCCATGCTAACCGAACCTAATACACAGATCAACCGATCCTCCGGGACAAGTTGGTCTATGGTTTTCAATGCCAGTTCCCTCATTTTCGCAGGTGACCTCCTTATGCTTCCTGCGGGACTCATTATCGTAGGGCTGCTGACGAGAGGACTAGGCCCCGACGGGTACGGCTCTTTTGCTATTTCAGCCTCATTGGTCGTGGGAATCGAATGGGCATTGGCCTCCGTACTCTCTCGCTCTACGATTCATGGTGTGAGTCAAACAGAGGACTGGCGCCCCGTGGGTCGCACGCTCCTCAACTGGCATCTGAGTCTTGGTATAGGTGCTCTCTTACTGTTGTGGATTGTGGCCGGGCCTCTTGCCTCATTGCTCCATGAACCGTCATTTGCTTTGCACTTCGTGTTGTTTGCCTGCGACATTCCGCTCTTCATGTTAGGTCAAGCCTATCGCAATATTCTTATGGGACGAGGTAGGTTTGCATTACGCACGTTAACGGGGCTGAGTCGATGGTTGTCGAGGCTTGCCTTCACCGTCATTGCGGCGCTGGCGGGGATAAGTATTGTTGCTGCGATAGCCACATGCATCGGGGCTTCCATAGTCGAACTGATAGTAGGTCGGTGGGCTCTTGGTTCCCTAAGCATCTCGGGCATTGACAATACTGCACCTCTGAGGCGTCTGGCAGCCAGCCTCATGATTTCCACACTAAGCGTTGCGATCATTGGCAGGATGGATTTATTGCTTATAAAAATCCTCGGATGGCCCGCCGAACAAGCCGGATTTTATGCGGCTGCTCAAAACCTCGCTCTTATACCCGGCTTGTTTGGACAAGCAATCTCAGGGGTTTTACTTTCTACTCTAACAAGAATAAGCGCCGGCAAAGACGTGGAGATGTTCAGCAAGATCACCCAACAGTCAATGACTGCCAGCCTTTGTCTAGTACCCGTGGCCGGGGTCGTGGCTGGCGGTGCTGCTGACATAGCTGCGGCTTGTTTCGGCATAACGTTCGAACCGGCCGCTGATTTCTTGCCACTTCTTTTCCTAGCTGCCACGGCCCAAGTGTTCTTCGGATTACTAATGGCACCTCTCATTGCTCGTGGCCGTGCGAATATGACAGCGGTAATCGCTGGCCCACTCGTGTTCATAGCTGCAGCGGGACATCTTTGGGCCATTCCAATCTGGGGACCTGTCGGCGCCGCTTGGACAACCGCAATCACGATGCTGGTGGGAGCCGGAGCCGCCTATGTCACTGTGCAAAAGTTGTTTCTTGCGCGGCTGTCATTCAGTAGCCTCGTCCGAGCAGTGACCCTGGGCTGTATTGGTTGGGCGGCAATGGTTAATACCCCACCCGATCCGCTATGGCGATTAATCTGCATCACGAGTTTGTCACTTTTCCTAGCAGCCATGTTCGCCCGGCAGGAATCGCTCATAAGCATGAATATTTTTAGCGCCTGGCGTCATGCGTGGCTCGGAGAACATCAGGCATGAGCAAGATGCCTCCTTCGTTTTCCATCATCATTCCTACTTATAGGCGCCCTGAGGCGCTATTACGTTGCATGAATGCCCTTTGCAGGTTGGAATACCCTCGACCAAGCTTCGAGGTAATTGTAGTAGACGACGGAGGAGACATCCCTCTAAAGCCTTTGCTAATCCGATTTTCAAATCAGCTTCGTATGAACATATTGTGGCAGACGAACACAGGACCTGCGGCTGCTCGCAATTTCGGAGCCAGGCATGCATCGGGTGACTATTTGGCTTTCACTGATGATGATTGTCAGCCAGAACCGCAGTGGCTGCAGGCGTTGGGCTCAGCGCTGGAATCAAAAACAGACATGCTCGTCGGTGGAAAAACAGTAAATGCGCTGACTTCAAATCCATATGCGCAGGCAAGCCAAACCATAATTGACGTCGTTTATGCGCATTACAATTCTAGTTCACGGAATGTTCAGTTCTTCGCATCTAATAATATGGCGGTTTCTGCGAAAACGTTCGACTCAGTTGGTGGCTTTGGCCCTAAATTTCGAACGTCTGAAGATCGGGATCTTTGCGATCGCTTAAAAGCTAAGGGTTGCACTCTTCAATACGTTCCGCAAGCCGTCATTTTCCACGCTCATACGTTGTCTTTACGATCTTATTGGAAACAGCACTCCGGTTATGGCCGTGGCGCATGGCTTTATCATTCTGCCCGCGCTCGACGCGGCACTGGACAGTTCAAACCAGATTGGAGCTTTTATTGGTCATTACTCTCCGCGCCGTTTCAAAGAGGACCACGAGGGAATGCGGTGAGGAATTTTTTGCTAATTCTAATTGCACAACTAGCCAATGCGGCGGGATGTACGGCGCAAGGGATCAGAAGCATAAGCAAAGGGGAAGACGGCTCGAAATCCATGGATTCAAAGCACCAATGATCCATATCCGCTTTGCCCCGCTCAATTGCTGGCCGCCAGTTATTCCATAATGTTGTTACTAATGTGCGCATTTTTTTTTGCATCGCCATTCTGGAGTTGGGCCGCGCCTTTGCCAGAATCAGTGGTAAGCGTTGAGGTCCGCTATGAGGTGCCAGCAGCAGGAGAAGTTGATTTTTTTTGGGGGATTAATGGGTGGCACCCGGTGGATGAGCAGATCCGTCCTCAAGGGACAAAAATTATCAATGCCATCATGTCCTCGCCCATGACTCGCATGGACGGTGTGTTTACCGCTACGATCCACACTGAAAGTGGAAACTTAGTGGACTATGGCTTTTTGATAAAAAAGACAGCAAGCGGGGCTCCCGTAGAAATGTGGGATGGAGACAATTCATACCATTTCACTGTAAAGGAGTCTGGAATAGTTCACTTACGGTCCAAGAGATTATACCCATTTGCCCACGTACTGACAGATCGAGCAGGCATCGCCTTCATGACCATTCTTGGAATTGGCTTTGCAACGATGGCTGTAGCGTATGCTTTATTTCTACTCAGACACCGAAAGGGGCTTAGGTATGAATTTACCCGGCATTCTCCTGACCCCCGATTCGCTATCACTTTGTCTCTGTTAACAGCAATTCTGGGGCTCACCGTAATACTGAACCACGAAATGTGGCGGGATGAATTGCAAGCTTGGCGGATAGTCACGAGCAGCGACACCATTGGCGACTTGTTGAATAACTCCCGCTATGAAGGCCATCCAGCGCTTTGGTACTTATCGCTTTACTTGGTTAGCAGATTATCCGCTAGTCCTACTGCCATGCAGCTATTGCATCTTCTCATAGGAACATCAGCCACTTTTATCCTTTGCAAATACTCCCCCTTCAACAGATGGCAGAAGACAGCGTTATGTTTTGGATATTTTATGTTCTTCGAATATTTTATCGTGAGCCGCAATTACGCGTTGGGGGTTCTGGCTTTGTGGAGTTTCTGCGCCTTAAGAGTACAGAATCCAGGGCGGATATTCGCTAGCGCCGCTACTCTTGGAATACTGGCCAACACGAGCGCATTTGGAACTATACTTGCTGTATCTCTAGGGGTGTGGCTTCTCATTGAGACATCCTCAAAAGGTCAAGAAACGTCCATCCTTCAGCGCGTCGGAATAGTCTCAACTCTTGCTGTAGGCGTTTTTCTTGCCGGAATACAAAGCGCGCCACCCGACGACAACTCTCCTCGGATGCTAACCTGGAACACCGCACTTTTGGGCGCTCCCCTTGAGAAAACATTTGGCTCAGTGTGGAAGTCCTATGTTCCATTGCCGGGCGATATCCCCCATTTTTGGAACACCAACCTGCTGGACGGCTTACCACCCATCAACGTTGGAACTCAGACGCTGGAGTCTCGTGACGTCCAGGTCCTGCTTTCGTTGTCGTTGATTGCGATATCAGCTTTTGTACTAATGCGTACTCCCACAGTTATGCTCGCCTATATTGTTACCACCTTGGCACTACTTTTCTTTTTGCACACTAAGGTGAATCACGGGGTGCGCCACACTGGACACTTGTTTCTATTGTTAATAGCCTGCTTGTGGCTTTCGCATCAAACCAGCGTATTGAGCAGCAGTTTCTCTAATAGGAAACTTGCGTCCATTTACACCGCTATCCTTTTCACGATTCAGCCGGTAGCGGGAGCTTTATGTGCGTCGACCGACCTCGTGTATCCGTTTTCGGCTGGAAAGGCGGCGGCCGAGTATATTCGAGAACGGCAGTTGATAGGCACTATGATGGTTGGCAGTAATTACGCTATTGTCTCTACCGTCGCTGGCTACCTTAACTATCCGATATACTATGTGGAAAATGGACAGACGGGAATATACACTCTCTGGGGGAAAAAGCGCTCAGGGTTTCCGCCTGCGGAAGTGATAGACAAAGCAACGCGCCTGCACCATGCCGCGAATCGAGACGTTCTTCTAATTTTGAGTTACGATCCAGGAGCCTCTGCCGCCGGACTTCTTAAGCTTGCCTCTTTCGAGCACAGTGTTTTGCGCGAAGAACGTTACTGGCTATTTCTACTACCTAAAAAATCTGAAGAACAAAGAGTTCTTGAGAAAGCGTCCCCCTGAGCGACCGGTAAACCGCTTCGGACTTCCGGGAGGTATTATCCTAACCGCTGACGAGTTGGCTTTTAACATAATAAGTATCTTCGCGTATCCATCTTGGTCTCCCGATTCACAGGTCATGCGTCTACCTATTCAGCAGTATGCCAAGGCGGATTCTGCGGTGAACGGTGAGCATCGCGCGATGAAAAATCAAACCTGACAATCCATTATTTCACCCGATACAACTGATCCGAGACCGCCCCCGGGGGTGAGACTAGGAACCAATGATTCAATGTTGCGGGGAAGCTGTTGCATCCAGGAATTGCTGCCCCCTTCAGAGGGTTTGGGGATTGTCCGCCAGAAGTGTTGCCGAGCGATTTGCCAGCTGATCATCTCTAATCTGGCTTTGCTGCACTCACGCAGGTCTATTTCACCACATAAAAGATCTATCGAACCTCTTCGCTGAAAAGATTCCAGCGCCCTATGGGTAGCACCCAAGGCAGTAACCTTTAGAAGACGGCAGTGTACGATATCAAATTTCCGGAACAATCCTTCCAGAGTGATCGTATCAACCAGCCCACTACGGAGCACGCGCTGCGACGATATCATGCCAGCGTCCATGGTCGCCCACGAACTCTCGCGGGCACTCGTATACAACATTCGAGGATACTCATCTCCTGATAAGGCCATCTGGAGTGCGATGACATTTTTGATCCCATTTCTCTCAATGTTTTGCATTAAAGACGCATAATTCAGTGGGTCGGGTTCCAGCGCGTATATTTTAAGAAAAGGGTATTTCTTGGCTAACATGATTGACAGCACCCCCACGTGCGCCCCGACATCTATAACAGTATCTCCTTCTCGAAAGGAGGCCACCCTCGTCAAGTAATAGTCATTCTCTGCTCTCCAGATTGCGTCCGCCAAACCGGCTCTGTAAGAGGGATAAGAGAAAAAGAGTGTTTCTTGGCCAAGCTTGCACACCTCAGTTAATGGGTCATTCTCAGCAGACGTGCACTCTCGGATATTTATCAGGTGATCCACCTTTGCTTCCAGCACATGTAACTTTGTTTCGAGGTGCCCGATGCTCATTGCTCGGCTAATCAAGGATCGACAGTAGACAATGGTGCGATGCTGAAGAGTACTAAGGCAACGCTTTATGCTGCGCTTGACGACGCCGCGCCCAGGATGGTTGACGTAAACCTCTAAGAGTGGATGCAGGGGCCAGCGGTGCCGAGAGACGCTTTGATATGTGCTGAGGCTGTTTCGTCGCATACAAAAGAGCATGAGACGTTCATGAGGATTCGTATAATGGATCGCTTGTTTATAGCCTATCTCAGGAATCTTTTTGAATGCTTCTGCAACTCCTGTCATAAATTCCCGCCGATCAGAGGATTGGACGCGGTCTTTCAGCATCCAGTCGAACTGCCGAAGCTGCACCTTGATCAGCATCGCCCACACCTGCTCTGACACGTTCCACGCCGTGAGGTTGTCGTGGATCTTCCGAAAGACCTCGAACACTTCAAAGATCTTGCGATTAGTCCTTCCCGAGATTTGCCCAGGACGATTCTGCCGATAAAATAAGAAGGGTTGGTCTATGAGCGAGATTTTGTTGGCCTTCAAGAGCACCCAAAAATGGAAGCATATGTCCTCATAGGAATTCATTCCCTCTTCGAAACGCATGCCGTGCGTTTGAATGAAGGAGCGTTTATAGATTTTTGTCCAGGCAACAGGCTCTAACAGAAGCGCGCGAGGTTCATTGCAGACTTCAAAAGGTCTCTTCCTGAGCCTGGGATCTAATGATTGTCGGATATGCTTATCGAAATGCTCCCCGAAGGTTTTGGAGGTTTCGTATAAAACTGTTGCATCCGCCACCAATACGTCGAGGTCGTCGGCCGCTGCTCTGTTGTAGAGAACTTCGCACATTCTGACGTCTGCCCAATCGTCACCGTCAGTGAAGGCTATATACTGACCAGTGGCATGGTTCAGACCGATGTTCCGAACGCTTGCAAGGCCCCTGTTGGTTTCGCAATCAAACACTCGCACGCAGGCATGCTTCGCAGCATATTCATGCGCGATCTTTCCGCTATTGTCGGTTGAGGCGTCGTTAATTACTAACACTTCAATGTTCTTGAGTGTTTGGTGAACCAATGAGTCCAAGCAATGACTGAGATACGTTTCCACATTGTAGGCAGCCACGACAATGGAGACCAAAGGCAGATTCTCTTGTTCCAAAACGTCTCCTATTGAATCTATGGAGGCCCGCGGTCTAGAAGAGGCTCCATTTAAGATAAACGGGTTGGCTGCGCGATCTGCCGCTTCGTCGAGCCTGATCTCACCGGCCCTGCCTGACGGCCCAGCGGAAGTAATGGCGGATGCGAAGATATCTACCAGACGATCTCCCATTTTCTCCCTCCTATACCATTCCTGTGCAAGCTCCAGGCTTCCAATGCGCAACTGATGTTGGAATTCTTTCGAGCCACTGACAAGCTCTATCGCCTCTGCAAGAGAGTCGGGATCTTTAGGTGGGCAGAGATAAGTATTTCGACCATGCTTCAGCGACTCATCTCGTCCATTCGATAATTCCGTGGCAATCACAGGCAAACCATGAGTGGTTGCGGCGGCCAGGGAACTGTTATTGAGGGTCACGCCATAGTCAAACGGAAGCACGCATGCATCGCTCCCTCGCATAAAAAATGAGCCCTCGTCACTGTCCCAACTGAAGGTTCCGGTCCAGGTGACCTTTTTCGAGATGCCAAAGGTCTCTGGAAGTTTCCGCACCATGTCATAGTACCGACGGCATTCAGCCGCTTTGGTTGGTATCTCAAGGCAGCCTCCGACTAAAACAAGCCGCATGTTCGGGTTCCGGGTACACACCATACGAAATGCTTCTAATAGGGTCTCCACCCCTTTGCCGGGGTAAATATAGCCCCAATAAACTAGGACAAAATCATCCACCGTTGCGCCTATAGCCGTGCGCGCCCTCTGCCGGTCCATCTCGGGCCGATCTGGACAGAGCCGAATGAGCGGAGGAGGAGGGAGAAGCGCTATCTTTTCGCCTATGCCTGGTGTGTGACGGTTTAGGCGGTCTCGGTGAGGACCGCTCAGGGCGATGATTCGGGCGCTGTCTCGAAGGAGCGTTCCGAACAGCCAATGAATGTCCTTCGCGCCCGCCCACAGACTCATCAACTTTCGCGGAATGCGCGAAGGAACGGATCTCGTGAGGGGATCGTCATCGATCGCCTCAAATTGAGTAACTACAGGGACGCCTGGGAGCACAGATCTGCAGATAGAGGGGAGAAAGGTGATCATCGGATGGTGACGGTAAATCCAGCCGATGTAGATCAGAAGCACGACATCAGGCCGGCACTTCTTCAAATGCCTGACAAGTCTCGGAAGATTAGACCAGTTCCATTCATCAATGTTTGAATGAATCACAATACCCGGCAGAGTCGCGGCGATACTTCCTTTCTTACACACTACCTGGACGGTGTGGCCGGAACACGCCAGGCATTCACTAATGTGAAGCGCATGGTTGGCCTCAGGCGCAGGATCTGGCGGATAGGCTGAGATGATAAGTACATTCATATACTATTCTCCTTTGACGCCCTGAGCGCCCCGTCAGGACGCCGAGTCGGGGCAGAAATCTATAACGGTCGATGTTGTCAAGTTATGCGAACATCCAGGAGCAGCATGCCTTGCGAATAAACCCCCGGCCTCGATGTATTAGTGCCCGTTATGTTTAACGGGTACATCTGCCAGTGGCGATCGTACAGATAGCTCCAATCAGGCGGATAAAGGCCGAGATTGATGAAGTACCGTCCTGGAACCAGAGGAAGGGAAGTGAGATCAATGCGCATCCT
Organism: Nitrospira sp.; assembly: GCA_020697375.1. The sequence continues at coordinate 16,582 of JAJFBJ010000046.1, forward strand.
GTGGCCGCTCTTAATTATGCCAAACACCGCTTGCAGAGAAGGAATGGCGGCCTCCCAACACTTAACGTGTGAATCGCTAAATATTCCAACGGTGCAGGCCAGATCTGCAATATGGTCAGGTTTTTGGAGTTCAAACTCAATAGTAAGACCGCTTCCGGTCTCCAGAGAGTCCGTTAATGCTCCCCTACCATCGTAGACACGGACATCGAAGAGGCTGCATTCGTGGGTGCCTTCTCGGTTGCCTTGCACCATCGGCAAGAGTGAAGGTGTGCGGGCGGCATGGGTCTGCTGAGTCCGCTTTTCAGTTCGCTGCCGCATGAGGTCGTAATAACAGCTCAGAGCGCTTTTAGCATCACTCTGGGTGACCACTCGTCCTTCGTCTAATACCAGCACCTCATCACAAAGTGTTTTGATCTGCTCTGCATCATGGGAGGTCACGATCAATGTTTTCCCTTCGCCGCGAAAACGGGATATCCGATCTATGCATTTTTTTTGAAAACGTTCGTCTCCGACGGCAAGAACTTCGTCTATCACCATGACCGACGGGTTAAACTCCATCGCGGCAGCGAAGGCGAGTCGCAAGTACATGCCACTTGAATAGGTCCGCACGGGCTGGTCGATGAACTCTTCCATTTCTGAAAAACTCACGATGTTCTCCTCGCATTCACGAAGATTGTCGCCCAAGCCGTTTAGAATGGTCACCGTTTTTATATTTTGTCTGCCGGTCAGATCTGGATGAAATCCCCCGCCCAATTCCAGTATGCCGCTCACATGTCCGTCGTTGACGATACTTCCAAATGTTGGCCTTCCCAATCCGCACAATAGCCTTAACAATGTGCTTTTCCCGGCGCCGTTGTGGCCGATGATTCCGAAGACCTGACTATGTTGCACGGCGAAACTGACGTCTCGCAAAGCCCAGATGGTTCTCCCTCTATCCCACCCCCGGGCAAAAATCTGCTGCACCGTTTCACGAAGTGTGGAGGGACGGTTTCGCTGGATGCGAAAACGCTTCGAGACTTGCCTGACACTGACGGCGTAGGGCAGCATGGTTTTGGGTACTTTTGCTAAATTGTGTCCACGACGTCCGGTTCGAGGCGTCTGTACGTCCAGTAACCGAGCCCGCAAATCAGCGCACTCAGCATTCCGGTCTGCGCAATAGACGACCACACAGGACCCGCTCCTTCGAACAAGACTGCACGATACCCATTGATGAGAGGAACCATGGGGTTCAGGGCCAGCAGGGCAAGATATTCATTCGCCACAATTGGTCGGTAAAATATTGGCGTGAGGAAAAACAGGAGAGAGAGACAGATACCCACCAGTTGAGCAATGTCGCGATAGAAAACGTTCCACGTGGCCACCATGAAACTGAGTCCCACGGTGAGAGCTGCCTGAATAGCCAACAGAGACAGAAGTGCGATCGGATTCCATGCTACAAACCGTCCATACCAGCCGAGTATCAGATAGAGCAGCGGTAGACTAATGAGGAACGTGATAAGGTGCGAAAGCGTGTTGACTAACACCAAAACCGCCGACGGAAAGGCAGGTCGCCGGACTAAGTCGCGGTGATTAAAAAACAGGGTGCCTGCTGAGGACAATGAATTGGTAAACCAGCTCCATGGCAAAAGGGCGCTAAAGACGAAGGCCGGATAATCTTCGATGTCCACCCGTATGATGCTACCGAATGTAAACGATAGGACGCCGAGTTGAGCCAGTGGAACGATCAGCGACCATAGGACCCCTAATGCAGAGCCCGTGTGTCTCAAATAAAAATCGCGTTTGACTAGATGCCATATCAAATTGCAAAAGTGTGTCATCCGGTAAGGCCATTCTGCTTCCGCATTTATCGACGATGTTAAATTATTCATAGCCATGCAAGGATTACCGGCAGGTCTGCAGTACGCGTGAATTACAACGGTAATCCCGGCTTTGATCGAAGAATGCGACCTGCTCAACGATAGAAAAGTCTTGAATTATCATTTTGATGAACAAAACCAATGACGATAGTCAACGAGCAGAGGACACCCAAGCAATCCATAGGCAAGCACACCATAGGAAGCACTTCCGGCAGACTGTCGTGGTACAGCAATCACAACAGAGAGACGTGGCAAAAGAAAATAACCGGCTAAGAACACTCCAGTTCTTGATTTGCGAGGCAATCTGATTGGTCTGTCAAATACCCTCGAGCCAAGGTGTAACGGCGGCCATTCTTCACAAGAAGGTCGCCTACCACACCATGCTTTGCTGTCTCTTACCCCGTTGCATGGCTTTTGCTTCGCCGGCCGTTCCCGAGCCGAAGGTACGTGAAAAAACTTGTGGCGGAAAGTGGCACAGGTAAAGACAATTGCAAAGTCTCTGTCCCCGTCAAGAAAAGCGACCGACGGATTACCGTCAATTATCAGGATTTAGGTATCCGTAGAGCCACAAGCCCATAACTTTTTCGTAGCCGCACAAAGGTGAACTCAGCCACCAAAGAGATACGCCAAATCCAGAAGCCGCCAGGAGCCGAGCCTTCCTTAAAGCTAGTGAAAGAGCAGGTAGTACACTCAGCGCGAGCACTTCATCGTTACTTCAGTTCTCTGCTTGCCAGTTTAGTGCGACAAAACGATCTGGAGCTCAATACGGCGGATCACGATTGAGCTGTGGCTGAAGTCGCACAATAACAGGATCGTCACCTTCTACTAGAATGTGATGATTCTAACGGAACGTCGCCCCAGCGGTACACGCGCACATAGTCCACCAGCATGGATGCCGGAAGAAACGTGGAAGCGTCCGGTGGCCCGCCATACCCGTCGAGCGCTAGGTCGAGAACCAGCATAAATGGTTCACTCGGAACGTGTTCTGTTGTTCGATGCCGCTCCACTCCGTCGATATACCAGACGAGGGTGTCGGGTGCCCATGCCAGCCCGTACACATGGAAGTCTTCTGTAAAATCGGAACCCTCATAAGCGACCTCTGCGAAGTGATCTCCGCTAAAGTCTACCTGTTCTGGATGCTCGCGGACTATTCCGTCCTCCGACCAATGCACGGTCATGTAGACATTCGTAGGCTCCGATCCTTTAATCTCTGCAATGTCGATCTCAGGTGGCCATTCGTCGGACTGGGGCCATAGCCACCATGCGGGATGCACACCGCGTCCTGCGGGCATTTTTATGCGGGCCTCAAAATAACCATACTGCTGATGAAATATATCTCGGGTGTCAATCTCCCCGCCCGAATGTTTCATGGAGAGATAAGGAGTAGGTCGGAGGTCGATCTTCAGGTAGCCATTCTCAACTGACACCATATTGGGGTTGTGCGAGCTCAGAACGCCCGGATAAAAAATATTACGTGAAATGACATTCCACTTCGAGGAGTCTACATTACGCCCATCAAACTCGTCCCCGAAGGTCAGCACGGCTCGGGTTAAATCCGGCGAGGAAGAAGGAATATAGAAAAATCCGCAGCCAGCGAAACTGAGATAGAGAACTAAAAAAATTAAAGAGGATTGCCTGATCAGTGCCTGCATGTCACCTTCTCAATTACGATTGCAGACTCGTGACATTACGTCCCGAGGAACCGATTAGCACTCTACAGAGTTGATCCCTGTACCGTCGACTCGCCCAATTGATTGGGCAACGGCAAGAATGGCCTCATTCTGGCCAGCCTCATCTCCCTCTTTAACTAGAGCAATCCGGAGGAATGTATACCAATATCCACAGGACTGGGTCAAAACATTTGATTGCTTAACAAAAGAGCAAAACCGGACATCCATGACCGGCTCGTGACGGGCCGGCGATCCAAGTGTTTGACGACGGCCGGTCCCTCCTCCTAAGGAGGTGCCAGTGATTGAGATGGACGTTTCCCGGTGCCGGAGTCTCGATCGACTGTTTACCACGCGGCCATTGCCCGGGACCGTGATCCTCGACAACAGCCACGAATTCGCCGGCACATCGTTGGATGCATGTGCTGCCCGGCATGGCGTGCACGCATTTATTCAGCCTGGCATTGCTAAAGCTGAGGCGTTGGGCACGCTTAATATCGGTAGATCAGCTCGATCATATGCAGATCGACTCCGCGGGTTTCGCTGCCGTAAACCGTGCCGTCGGAATAATGCTGGAATCGATACCCGAGGCTGAACGGTCGAAATAACCTGACACTGGCTCCAAGTGTCGCAACGAATTGGAACGGACCGCCTAGGTTATGCCGCCCGAAATGGTATACGTTGACCGCTGCGCCTCCAAGCCCCCCATCAATGGAGAATTTGTCGTCTTGCGTACCAAAGGCGACCACCGGCACAATGGAGCCGATCAATCCTATCTTCTCTTTTGCGGTAAGAACTCCGGCGCTGGTGATGAGCCTGGTTCCCACACCCCACCCCGCGGCCGAATACCAGCTCCACGGCAGACGGAACACACCGAATATATCCGCCCCGGAAAAAGATTCTCTCATCCTTTCGCCAAGCGGAGATTCACCCTTCACGCTGACACCACCGCGCAGACCGATGGCCATTAAGCCGGTCTCATCGCAATAACTCAATCCAGCTGAAAGCAATACCAGACCAGCCGCCATGAGGCATGTGATTGCCTTGATGCCACATTGACCGTTGAGTCGGCAACAATTCCTCATCACCTTACAATCCATTCCCTCGGACAGACCCGCGATTGCGTATTCAATTACGGCACGATTGTCACGTCCGGCGTCTGCTGCTCAGTACAATCGGCGGCAAGACAATTGGAAGCGGAAGAGACTCTTCCGATCTTGCCATGGGACCCAGGCGATTGGATAACAAACCTCAGCTTCACACTGCGCCGTAAATTAGCTTTTCCGCCATACTGCAATGGGTTGATATACGCCACAGCGAATGTTTTCTCCATCGCACGCAACCATGCTCATACCAGTCGCCTTTCACGACCACAGTCGCCGCGCTCCATGCCGTGACTATACGGCTGCTCCGTCGAGAGCCCGTAAAAACATAAGGCAATGCTCTAGCTTGCTCCGGATGCTCCACCCGGCGCATGGTTGGTACGACCGACTATCGTTTCCGAATTCTCGGGTAACGCCTCGGGCTGTGGCGACTCTCCGAGCTGCTCCTGCTCTATGGAAGAGGAAACTTTACGCTGATGGCGCCTCCCAAACTATCCTCCTGTGCGCCTTCACGTGGATATCCTGTCATGTCTCGCTCACCTTTCGGAGAACCATGGCAACTTAGGCAAGCTTTTACATAGTACAACGGCAGAAGTATACGTAGGCTTTTTCCTCCATCCACCACTTCGCTCACCATTTGCTCCCCATCGCGAGGATAAGACCGATCCTCCATTTTCTTCATCACGGCGCTTTCAAAAGCATCCGGTTGGTTCTTCGAATTACGAAGGAGATGTTCTGGCGCAGTCTGTTTCAGATAAATACCGGACCATAGTTGGAATCGAGACCCTGTTTCGGTACCGAATGTGGCTGGGATCAAGCCCTTGTACTTAATCCCCTTCACGTTGATGACGGTCTGATACGTCGCCACGGTTTTTTTGCTTTCCTCCAATAGTCGATCGAGGAGTGGCTTCACCATGGCAGGGACCTGCGCGGTAGTGAGGTTCTTCAAATCATGTCCCGTCCGCTCCTTGAACAAGGCGATCGTTTGTTGCGCAAATATCTCAGGGGTGAAACCCTTGTCTCCTTTATCGGGATCATTGATCAAGTCCTGATTTCGTCCGATTGCCACACGACCGGAGTCCAATAATACTGCCAGCAGGCGGCCGGATTCGCGCACATTAGACTCCTCCTCCGCAACGGCCAACTGGTAAGGAGTTCCCAAAAAAATGGCGCAAAGCACCACAGTACCGTTGACCCACCAGCCAAGCGACCAGTGCGACCTCGTACCTGCACTGTGATCGAGATCCATCATGACCCTCCTCCTCTGCCATATGGGCGCTCTGTTTGTGATCAAGCTTTTCAAGAGACGACAAGGCACACCCTGACGTGAACCTGGTAAAGTCCTATTAGCCTCTAGCCGTCACCTGATCGACACTAGCCGGCTGGCGGACAAGGCGACAAAGACAATCAGGAAAAGTAAGCCAGACGCGTTTTTATTCATTTTTTTAGATTATGAATTGACCTCCTTCCGCTCAGCCACTGGTGTTTTCCCCTGTCCCACCTGAGAAGCTGTAGTCAGCGATCTACCCACACACCGAAGACCATCACGTTGCGGGCTTTTGGTTCGAGTGTAGAATGGAGGCCTTGAAGTGTCTTCTCAGGTTTTTCCTTATTGACGAGAGACAATGGATGTCACCCATACTGCCACTTATGTGAATCCAAACTCTTAGCTTAGTGGACCTGTAGCTGTCGGGTTTCATGGCACATTGAGGAGGTACTTCTCATGGTCACTGAGCCGGTCGGCCTTGTCTCCCCTCCCACCCCTTCGACGCCTCGCATATTCCGCTCGCATATCGCAAAATTCGATAGGCATGGTCGTCGCATTTTAGATGCCCTATCACTAATCCAATTTAAGGAGCAAGGCTTCCTGAGCATCTCTACACTCGCGCGGCCAAGTGATATTACGCAAGTACGGGCTATTATTGATGACCTCTACACCGAAAACGGACGCGAGTACGGCTCCTTCAATAACCTCTTGCATCTCGCGCCTGAACTAGGAGGTAGTCGGGTGTTTCGTTCATGCTCCGCAATAGCAAAACAGCTCCTAGGACACACAACGAGGTATGCCTGCGATAACGCGCTGTATAAGGAACCCCACGGAAAACACGGCACCCCGTGGCATCAGGATGCCGCATTTCATAGTAATACTCTCCGAATAACACCATCATCTTTTGGATTCCGCTCCAGGACGTGACACCCGAAAACGGCTGCATGCATTTCATTCCCCTTACAGAACACCAAGCTTTATTCCCTCATCGCCCGTTCTACCCGAATGATTATGCGTCCATGATGACGGACCATGTCGACCTAGCACAAGCCATTGCCTGCCCGCTTCGCACTGGAGATGCCTCAGTCCATGGGCCGCTCACTTTGCATGCGGCTCTGGCCAATAAGACCGCTTCCATCCGTCGTACATGGACAATTACATTCACGCCATGAGGGAAATGGGGGTTTCTTACTCCCGCCCGATTACTACAACGTGCAAGATTGCTTCATGATCGCTTAGCTGAGAAGAGAGACGGTTGCACAGCAGACGAAAAATAAGCCCTCTGCATTTACATTGAGCTGTAGTAGTGGTTCCCAGGCCTTTCAACCTCCACAGCGTACAATTCCTTGCAGCAAGCACCTGGAATGAATGTGTACTAGACCCTAATTTTCACGAAAAAGGTCGCTTTGCTTTCGACTATTAGATCGTCTATTCCACTCCCATTTCAGATGAGAAGCCCTCACTCCGAACAATTACGCACTTGCGGTACAACAGGGACTCGTGGTTGATTGACAAAGGGTGAAGGTGCCTGCTTTGGTTGTGCCCACCCAAGGCAGCAAGAGGTCTCGGCATCCTCCTGGCGAGATCTGCCTTCACCCACGAACTTATTTTTCGATTCATGTGGCGATAAAAGCACATCACATACGTGAGCTAGGTATCGCAAACCATTATTAAGGATCATTTCTTCATTGCATTCATTGGGCATGAATTCCATTCGTTGACGCCCCCCTCTTCCGCCTAATACCTTCCCCCCTCCTCTACGGTATTCTCGCCATCCCACTTGCTGGGTATTGTTGGGAATCACAACAAGACGCGACGGGAACCTAGCTCGCACCGGATTCACCACAACTACTGCCGTCTCTTTAGGAGGGCCTATGCATAAACAAATTGGTAGAATCGGACTCGTGCGCAGGGAACTTCGCGGGAAAGCTTGTCCCTTTTGCGGAGGGCATACATATCAACTTGTCCTTCGTTCCCATACCCCTGCCAATGTGGAGAGCGGTCTCTTCGCTCGCTGCAGTCAATGCCATCGCGCCAAGGAAGTGGACGATGAGCTCGGCCGCATACTTTGGATGTGACGTTCACGGTTTCAGCTTCCTTCACACATTTGTCACACTCAAAATGAGGATAGATGGCAGTCTCTTTAAAGAAGACACGCGAACGAATCAGACAAAGATCGAACTCTCTGCGCATGATGTTGACCAGCGGAGTAATTCGAACTGCGACCTGTGATCCTCCCTACATAATAAATCCGCACCTCGCACACTCCTTTCTCACCCCATCCTCTAGTGAATCTGTATATGAACAAGCAGGTATAGCCATAAAGCATATTCTTCACAAAAGCGCCTGTGTTCATTGGAACAAGCGGCTCTGGGATATTCTCAAGGAATTCAGCAGGAGGTAGTTCGATCTCCCGGATGTTCTCACAAGCCAATTAGGTATGGATTCACAAAGAAATTCTCTCTCAAATCATTCAATGGAATCACTTGAGTGCATTCCATGCTCTGGGGTATGATCCCCCTTCTTCGAGGAAAACCTTGGTTTAGGGCCAGCATCAGCGAGACCGCCAAAATCGATTTGGCATATGACGGGTTGTGGAGAGGTGGCCGAGCGGCCGAAGGCACCGGTTTGCTAAACCGGCACAGGTCAAAAGCCTGTCGCGGGTTCAAATCCCGCCCTCTCCGCCATACCGACCATGGAAAAGTTGATTTTTCTTCAATGATCCTGTAGACAGAAACCCCTCCTCGCCGTCCTGCCTGAATGCCGAGGTAGCTCAGTTGGCAGAGCACAGCCCTGAAAAGGCTGGTGTCGACAGTTCGATTCTGTCCCTCGGCACCATCGATTCTGTCCCTCGGCACCATCTTCCTCCTAAGAAGGATACTCCATGTACGCTGACCGCCCTTGGGCCCCGCTGAATCGGCCGTCAGCATTAATAAAATGATGTTCCACTCAACCTTCTGATCGTCTAACAATCCTCGTAAAGTCGGACCTCAAAATCTCTGAATACCCTCTCTTACCTGACTATCCCAACCTAGAACAGTCCTACGCATTTCGGGAGCTCTCAATACATTACTGGGGGGATCCCAGCAATGGTCTCGCTCGCGAGTAAAAGATACAGAATGGTTTGAAACGCGGGAAGCACCTAGTATCAAACAGTACCAACCTCCTGTCAGACTCAGAGGTGATTCACGCTCTTCGATCTCGCTTTCAGGCGAATACTGAAGACGTGATCCTGATGTGCGAAGCTTTATCTCATGGAGAGGCACCCTGACTGGCCGATACGTGCGGCTTATTTCTAAACAAGGCCTTCCGGTGGAGGCGATGATGATGCAGCACGACAAAAGGATTCTTATCGTTGAAGATGACGAGGACATACGACACCTGCTCGCTGACCTCTTCACAGATGAAGGTTATCGTATTGATGAAGCATCAGATGGAGCAGAGGCGCTGGTGAAGATGCATCAACGGCATTACGATGTCGTCTTATCCGACTACCACATGCCTCGCATAGACGGAGGGACGTTGCTTCAAGTCGTTCGACTCTTTTCGCCCGATTGTCCGGTGATCCTTACGTCGTGTGATCCCGAGTTCACGGAACTGTCCAATAACGGGCATTTCCACGAAGCCTTTGCATGTCTATCCAAGCCCTTCGAGCTTGAGCAACTCCTGCGGACCGTACACGAGGCGACGAATTCAATCAGAGCATCGGCTCTTCAGGGAACCGCATAATCAACCCCTGGAATACGCCTGTTGTGAGGGTCCTGCGAGCACAGCCCGCCATGTCTTGGCGGATAATCACTGATAAAGAGATGAATCGCTCGGATCGCACATGCATTTACATCCATCATCATCCTTGGTTCTCAGTTCGCACCTGGCTATGTACTACGCAAGCGTGCCACAGCTGAGAAGACCATCTGTTTTTTAAGAGCCGTTATCACGCATGAGCCGTTCTACGCCATTGCCGGTATGGTTATTGTGCTCGGCTATCACCTGGAGTGTGTTCTCCAACTTGCAAGGGACAGCCGAGTCATCCCAACGACCGGAGCCGATCCCACCGGCCCCAATACCATCTCCTGCACCCAGACCCATCCCTCCCTCTCCGCTTCCCCCTCCTTCCCCGGCTCCGATTCCTCCCGCACCACCGGGCCATTGAAGATATTGCCTCGTGAAACGGCTTGTGTGAAGCGTTCCTAAGCCGAGAGCTGTCCATAGCGATCTCTGCATGCTCATTGCTTAGGATCATAGTTCAGGATCACTCATTGTGCGGCCCGTATAAGGACGCGATGTTGAGCGATCGAGACCATTGAGGTCAGTACGCATGACGAGTATCATGCGAACTGCATTCTGTGATCGCAGCGCAATGGAACAAACGCATACCATGCGACTGGAGATACTCATGCGTTATTGCTTTGATCCGCGTTATTTCATACCCCGCCTTGTCATGCTGGCCTGTCTGTGCGGACTACTGACGCTTCAAGGTTGTTATGAATGGAGAAGCCCTGCTGGCGGCAGCCAATCCACCTTCTCTGGCGAGCGCCCTATCCATACGGGCGATGTCACGCTTCCACCGGGATATAATCCCGCCGACGCGTGTTGAGCCGTCTGCTCCTGCTCACTTCGCTTTCCTTCTTCGTTCCAATCGACTGGGCTCGCGCGTCAGAACAACCCCTGTCTCCGGACCAGTCCGAAGAAGCCGTCCCGCTTAAAACACCTGAGATCCTGGTGACGGCCACCCGTGTTCCCCTCCCGGGCGGCACATTGCCTTCTCCGGCGACCGTATTGACTAGGGAGTTTATTCAAAGAACCCCATATAGGAGCGGATACCAGGTCGACGATCTATTACGGTCCGTCCCTGACGTGCGGCCGAGCAATTTAAGCAGCCGCTACAACCATCCGACGGCACAGGCGGTATCGCTGGGGGACTCGGCAGCCGGCGTGTCCTGGTATTGCTCGATGGAGTGCCGCTCAATGATGGCTTTGGCGGATGGATCAATTGGGGGCTGGCACCCGATACCTTACGGCAAATTGAAGTCATCCCCGGCGGAAATTCAAGCCTGTACGGCACCTGGGCCATGGGAGGCGTCATTCATCTCCTCACTGAACAAGCCGATCAGGGAATCGCAGCGCGAGCAGACAGCCGTGCGGGAAATCTACAGTAATGCCGTCACCGCAAGATATGGAACGACCAATACAGGTTTCCTGCTGTCCGCAAGATGGTTCCACAGCAACGGCTACATAACCGTGCCCAGTTATCAATGGGGCGCATCGATCGGTTCGACGATTCGCGGGATGGAATTTCTTCGGATCTTTTACGACAAGACTGGCTCGGATGTTCGATTCAAGCTGTCCGGCGGGCTCTTCCATGAGGACCGCACGTTCGGTACAGCCTTAAGTGTGGCGACCCGCACCATCGGCACGATTTCAGCCGCGCTGCAGGGCGAGACGACTCGAGGCAATCACTGGAAGACGACCGCCTTCGCACACTTGCAGACCTTCCGTAGTTTCACCTCTCAAATCACGCCCTCTCCCCTGCTCAGGGCCGGAGAATTGCGTGATCGAATTCAAATCATTCCCTCGAATGATTTCGGCGGGCTCAGCCAATACACGATGCGGCTGGATGACCATACTCGTCTGGTGATCGACGCACATGCGCGGGCGATCCTCGCCCGATCAGAGGATCACATGTTCTCGCCGTCCGGACCGGCAGGACGTACCCTCGCCAAAGGAAAACAAGTGGGAGGCGGCGTCTTTTGCGGAATGGATCTCCATCACGTTCGAACGGCTGACGGTCATTCCGCGTCTCCGTGTGGACTGGTGGAACAATTTCGACGCCCGCCTCGAAGCCGCGAACGGCGCCCTGACCATTCCGCGCGACAATGTCCAAACCGCGCTCAATCCCAAAGTCGGCATGCTGTATCGCTTCCATGACCGCATCAGAGTCGGCGCATCGTTCTATCAAGCGTTTCGCGCTCCCACCTTGAACGAATTGTATCGTGGCTTCGGCTTCGCCGGGTTTTCATTTCTTCCCAATGAAAACCTTAATCCCGAACGCCTGATCGGTGGCGATGCCAAGCTCGAAATAGACCTCATCCCAAACGGGCGGATCACGTTGAGGATGGTGGCTCCCCATGATGAGATCAAAGACCAAATCCTCTTCGTCTCTCAAGATCGCGCGACGGCGCGCCGGCAAAATGCTGGCCGCACGACAACGGACGGCGGCGATGTCACCATCACGGCCAAGTCGAGTGATTGGTTGAGGCTGAATCTGAGGTATGCCTATACCCATTCGATTATTACCAGCTTTCCTCAAGATAGGAGCCGCGAAGGCAAGGCGGTTCCAAACGTGTCGCCGCATCAAGTCATCGCCGGCGTGACCATTGGTAAGGTCACCGGCTTACAGGTGACGCTTATGGCCCGCTACCTGTCACGCCAATTCGCAGATGATCTCAACAGTCATCCTAGTTGCGGATTTCGTGGTCCTCGACGCATCGATTCAACATCAACTGACCAAACATTGGCGCGTGATGCTGGACGCGGAAAATTTAACGGATCGTCAGTACATTGCCACACAAACTGGTCCTATCAAGACGCTTGGCGTCCCCACGCTGATCCTCCCGGCCTTCGCGCAGAATACTAGCCCGCAATACGACGGCTGCTCATACTCTTCTGCACATTTCCTTCTCTCCCCTTCCTCTCACCTTCTCTTGTAGGAGCGTTGCTCTCTCCAAGGCACTCTGAAATGCAGTCGGAACAATTTCTCTTATATCGGCGCAATAGGACACGACCATGGCTTGCTTTCATGAGTCATCCACAAATGGACGCATAGACCCCTCGACCCACAGCCGATCTTTGTTATGCCGCGCCCTGTATGACTGAAACCATCTCCACTTCGGTCAATAGAACTCCCCGATGTTCTCATTGTGTCATTCCGCGACAGCTCAGTCAGGGCGTCATCCATCATAAAACCACTCGACCTGATTTCTTCCGGGGTCAGGAACTTTTTATAATTCCCATAGGCCCCGGCACTTCCGGACAGGCTGTCCCAGGAATGACAGTCTGTCCGACTCCTGTTATGCATCGCCGATTCGCCAAACCAGGCATCCTGCATAATCTCTTCATGTAGCGCTTACTTCTCTCTCGATGTGCCTAGGACGGGATGCGATCGCACACGGTCTACGTTTTGCACAGACGAGCGCCCGTGGAACAGATCACTATTTATGAGGTCCGTTATGAAAACGAAACGACCTAAGGAAGTCATCGGTGCCGATCAGCAAGTTCGTGAATACTACGAAAATCAGCCGCCGTCCGAGAGCGAAGCGTTTCCTGAACCGCTGGAATCCGTCTCCACCACAGCGCAGCTTGCGGGAAAACTCGATGTACCAGATCAACGCACAGCAAGACTGAGCGGCGGGGACCCCGATGTCTCGTCTCAAGGCATCGATGCAGGCACTGAAACCCCAGGGGGATCGAACCCCACGCCGGACCAAGATCTGGTCGATGAGATCGGTAAGGCGGCCGGTGTGACCTATCAGGACGATGAACCACTGAAGTTCGGCGAGAAAGTCGCCGCGCGCGACGAGGATCGCTGGGAACTCAATCCGGCTTCTTCCGATGATTACCTGGAACGGCAGGCATCAGAGAACCAAACAAGTTCTTCATCCCACGATAGAGCCGGAAATTCGGCAGCCACGTCTTCGACCCGACAGAAGCGCTCCGGTTGATCAGTATCGGAGGCAAGGCATGCCGGGACTGGTGCATTGTTCAATGTCCACAAAGGCTTAGAAGTCGGGGCCTATAGTGACTGCCTCAGAAACAGTACCCGTCGAGTAATTAATCATGACCAGCGCGACATCGGTTCATGCATCGTCCGGCTCGGCCGGTCACACAGTCATCGGTCTGCTCCCGGATCTTAACGCGGTCAAAGAGGCGCTTCAAACACTGCGATCACACGGGGTCTCCGACGAACAGATCGGGCTGGCGATGCGGCAAGCGGACAACGAAGTCTCTTCCATGGAAGAGGCTCCGTCCCCGACGGGGCAGGACGCGACGAGCGGAGCCGTCGGCGGAGGTCTCATCGGCGGGCTTGCCGGTCTTCTTGCGGCAACCGGCATCGTGGCCATTCCCGGACTGGCGCCGTTGTTGGCCGGCGGAGCTCTCGTTTCATTACTCGGTGCGACAGGAGCCTCGATTGTCGCCGGATCGGGCGTAGGGGCCGTAGCCGGTGGATTGGTCGGCGCCTTGATCAGCATCAACGTCCCTGAAACCGCCGCCCGGCAATACGATGAGGCCGTTCGCCAAGGCCGCATACTCATTACGGTCAAAACGGACGGGAATGTGGCGCCGATTCAGGAACTCCTCGCACGCCATGGGGCCGATACGGCGGTCCGGTCATGATGCCTCAGGCGACCGACAACTCACAGCTGCTGTCACGCTTACGCCATGCGCCTCGCACCATCGCCGTCTTGCGGGCGCTCCAACTGGGCGATCTTCTCTGTTCCGTGCCGGCCTTGCGAGCGCTTCGCCAAGCCCTCCCTCATTCCCACATTGTACTGATCGGCCTTCCCTGGGCAGCCGGATTCGTATCCCGCTTTTCTCGTTATCTAGACGAACACATCGAATTCCCAGGATTCCCTGGGCTTCCTGAGCGGCCTGTCGCGGTGGAAATGGTGCCTCGCTTCCTCGCCGCGATGCAACAGCGACGTTTCGACATGGTGCTCCAGATGCATGGCAGCGGCCATTACAGCAACCAGGTCGCGGTTCTGCTCGGTGGAGACAAAACCGCAGGGTTTTTCCAGCCGCCGGAATTTTGTCCGGACGACGAGCTCTTCATGCCCTATCCGGACGACTTGCCCGAGGTCCAGCGCCATCTTCAATTGATCCGGCGCCTCGGGCTGCCCGTCCACGATGAGGAGTTGGAGTTTCCCGTCACAGAGGAAGACGAAGCGGCATTCTCCGGACTGAGCAGCGTACAAGCGCTCCAACCCGGCAGCTTCATCTGTGTGCATCCCGGGGGACGGGGACAGAACCGCCGCTGGTCTCCTGAGCAGTTCGCAATCGTCGCAGACCGGCTGGCCTGTGAAGGGTATGAAATCGTAGTCACCGGGACAGCCGAGGAAGAATCGATCGTCCGGACCATGGCGAACCACATGCGATTCGAACCTATCGTGCTGGCTGGACAGACGAATCTGGGAACCATGGCCCTGCTGTTACGGCGCGCCAGACTGCTGCTGGCCAATGATACCGGAGTGTCCCATATGGCCGCGGCGCTGAAAGTCCCTAGCGTCATTTGCTGCATCGGCTCGGATCCCCTGCGTTGGAGTCCGTCCGACCATGAGCGACACAGGGTACTGGCCGGCTCGATGATCACGATCGAGTCGGTATGCGCTGAAATTCAGCACGTATTGAATGCCGGTCACTGCGCGCCGGTCATGGCGATGGGGCGCGACCCTGTTCCGTCGTTGCTGGGAACGCCGGCGTCGCTTTCGACCTGGCATCACCAGTATCTGACAGGCATGTAAGGACGACAATGGTTGCAATGGGCGCGCGCATGGATCGGTTGCGTATCTTCACCTGGCATGTTCACGGTAACTATCTCTATTACCTGACTCAGACTCCGCATGAGTTTTATCTGCCGGTCGGAAGGCCCTCCCACGGGTATGCCGGCCGTGCCGCCGGCTTTCCCTGGTCCGATCGGGTGCACGATATCCACGTCGACCACAT
Organism: Nitrospira sp.; assembly: GCA_020697375.1. The sequence continues at coordinate 32,195 of JAJFBJ010000046.1, forward strand.
CCGGGACAGCGAGTTCGATTGTGTGCTCTTCCAATCCCGCCAGCACTATTTGAGCGATCAATACGATGTGCTGTCGGACCGGCAGCGCCGGCTTCCCGCCATTTTTCTGGAACATGATCCGCCACAGGAGCATCCCACGAACACGCGGCATGTGGTCGATGATCCATCTATGCTCCTGGTGCACGTCACGCCCTTCAATGCCCTTATGTGGGACAGCAATCGCACACCGGTACGGATCATCGAACATGGCGTCGTCGTGCCGCAAGGCTTGTCCTATCAAGGCGATCTCGCGAAAGGTCTGGTGATCATCAACGGGTTGAGAAAGCGTGGCCGAAGATTGGGCGCCGACATCTTCGAGCAGGCGCGAAGGAGGATTCCGCTCGACCTGATCGGAATGCAATCCGAAGAACTGGGCGGGGTGGGAGAAATCTCTCATGATGACCTTCCCCGTTTCATGTTGCGCTATCGGTTCCTGTTCAATCCCATCCGCTATACCAGCCTCGGTCTGGCCGTATGCGAATCGATGGCTTTAGGGCTGCCTGTCGTGGGCCTGGCCACCACCGAGATGAGCACAGCCGTGGAAAACGGCGTCTCCGGTTATGTCCATACCAGCATTGAATCCTTGATAGAACGGATGCGCCACCTGCTGGATCATCCGGATGAAGCGCAACGGTTGAGCGACGGCGCGCGACAGGCGGGCCGCGCCCGATTCGACATCGCGCGCTTTGCGAATGATTGGGACCGCGTGTTTTCGGAAGCAGTCCGGCAGGGCCGGGATGTTTCTTCCAACCTCGTACGCAACGGCGAACCTCTTATTGCGGGACGGAGTCACCCATGACCAGACAAGTGGCCCTGATCAGTGAGCATGCGTCGCCGCTCAGCGTCTTGGGCGGCGTGGATTGCGGCGGACAAAACCTCTATGTGGGCCAAGTGGCAAAATCCCTTGCGTCTTTGGGCTATGACGTCGACGTGTTTACTCGCCGGGACAGCGAAGTGCTTCCCGAGACGGCGGAATGGGTCAACGGCGTCCGCATCATCCATGTGCCTGCCGGACCGCCCTCCTTCGTGCGTAAGGAAGATCTCCTTCCCTACATGAAGGAATTCACCGAATACATGCTGAAGTTTTGCCGATGCCAGCGCAAGGCCTATGACCTCGTCCATGCCAACTTCTGGATGTCCGGTCTGGTGGCGGCGGAGTTGAAGAAGCAACTAGGCACGCCGTTCGTCATCACGTTTCACGCCTTGGGTCGGGTGCGCCGCCAGTTTCAGCGGCAGGCCGACGAGTTTCCCGATGCGCGGTTCGAGATCGAAGACCGCATCGTCGCCGAAGCGGACCACATCATCGCCGAGGCGCCGCAAGACGAAGAAGATCTGATTCGGCTCTACAACGCCGACCCTTCCAACATCACCATCATCCCTTGCGGGTTCGATTCCACTGAACTATGGCCGATCAGCAAGACCCTGGCGAAAATTTCGCTGGGGCTTCCGCCGGAAGAGCGTGTCATCTTGCATTTAGGCCGGATGGTTCCCCGCAAAGGCACGGAAACCGTCGTGCAGGCATTCGGACGCCTGGTGCACAAGCACGGAATTGCCGCCCGGCTCCTGATCGTCGGTGGAGAATCAGACGACCCGGACCCGGCTGCCACTCCGGAAATTGCGCGACTTCAACAGATTGCCCGTGATGAAGGCGTCGCCGACGGCGTCACATTCGTGGGCCGGCGCGGTCGCGATACGTTGAAGTTTTATTACAGCGCGGCGGATATCTTCGTGACCACCCCCTGGTACGAGCCCTTCGGCATTACACCGGTCGAAGCCATGGCCTGCGGTACCCCGGTGGTTGGATCCAATGTCGGCGGAATCAAGTTCACCGTGCGCGATGGAGAGACCGGATACCTGGTTTTTCCGAAGGATCCGGACTGTCTGGCAGAAAAGATCGCGCACCTCTATGCGAACCCCAAACTGCTGACTCTATTCGGGCGTCAAGCCATCCAACGGGTCAACGATCTCTTTACCTGGAACAAAATTGCCAAGGGATTGAGCGCGCTCTACGAACAGGTGGTGAGCGCCAAGCAGCCGGCCGACATACATAGGGAGGATCACCTGGCCCTGGTGGACGCGGGGTTTGACGCGGCCATGGAGTCCATGCAGGACCAGAAGCGTCGTCTCCGTTCCGTGATTCTGGATGCGGCTCATGTGCTCCGCGAAACCTTCGTGCGCGGAGGAAAAGTGTTGATCTGCGCCTCGCCGGGCCGAACGGACGCGGCTGAGCGATTGGCCATGCATTTGCGCTGTCTGACTGTCTCGGGGAATCGCCCCGGACTTCCCGCCCTTTGTCTCGATGACCATTCATCCACAGCCGACCCGTCCCTGCTGGAAGACAGCCTTGTCCGACAGGTCCACCTGTTCGGGCGGCCCGAGGATGTGCTCATCGGTATCGGATTCGAAGGAGACTCGTCCGCGCTCCGGGGGGCCTTCGAAGCGGCAGGCGAACGCGGGTTGCACTCCATCGCAATCCTCGGGACGGAAGCCACGGATATCCGCCGGCTGGTCCATCTCACCGTAACCCTTTCACCGCCGGGCCGGGAGGCGGTGGAGTCTCTGTACCACATCATGCTCCAGGTCTGGATCGCCGTGCTCCAACAACAGCTGGCATTGGCAGATCAAGAGCGGATGCCGGCGACGACCTTGCATTCCATGTGGGGGCTGCCACGCACGGTCAAGGTATCGAATTCGCGTCGTCGTATGCCGGTTCAACGGACAAAGGAGGTTATCAAATGAAGGACGTATCCCTTTCGAAGCAAGTCGCGTTCATTACCGGAGGCGCACAAGGATTGGGCGAAGCCTTGTCCCGCGTGCTGGGAGAAGAAGGCGCCACCGTGGTGATCGGCGATATCCGGCGCGACAATGCCGACGCCCTGGTGACCAAGCTTAAACATGACGGGATCGAAGCGATGGCTGTCTCTCTCGACGTGGCGGATGAGCAGCAGGCTCAAGCAGGCGTGGATAGTATTCAAAAAGCCTATGGTGGCATCGATATTTTGGTCAACAACGCCGCGGCCGACAAAACGGTGTCTATCGAAGAACTCTCCTTTGCGGAATGGGACAGGATTCTGGGCACGAATTTGCGAGGCCCGTTCGTCATGTCCAAGATCGTCTTGCCCTTGATGAGGCAAAAGCGGAGCGGCCACATCATCAATATCGCCTCGACGGCTGCGAAGCGGGCCTGGGCCAACGCCTCCGCCTACCACGCGAGCAAGTGGGGAGTGCTGGGATTCAGCCACGCGCTCCATGTGGAAGCCCGCGCGGTCGGCGTGAAAGTCACCGCGATCGTGGCCGGCGGCATGCGGACGCCGTTTCTCTTGGACCGGTTTCCGGATATCGACATCGGGACATTGCAAGACCCGAGGAATGTCGCGGAAACGATCCGCTGTCTCCTCCACCTGCCTGTGGACAGCGTCGTGCCGGAAATCACCATCATTCCTATGCGTGAAACCTCGTGGCCATGAATTGCAAAGCCGTCTTCGTCGACAAGGATGGAACGCTGATCGAAAACCGCCCCTTCGACTGGGGCGGCGAAGATATGCGGATGCTGCCGGGCTCGGTCGAAGGACTCCGGTTGCTACACCTCGCCGGCTATGCCTTGATCGTGGTGACGAACCAGGGCGGGATCGCGCACGGCTGGTTCACCGAGGAGGCCATGACGAATGTGGAAATCACGTTGCGCATTCGCCTTGCTGCCGCCGGTATTCCATTGGCGGGATTCTACTATTGCCCGCACCATCCTCAGGGGTCCGTGCCTCGCTACACAACACATTGCGCATGCCGCAAACCCAAGCCCGGGCTGCTGATGCAGGCCGCGCGCGAGGTTCATGTGGATTTGGAGCAATCCTGGATGGTGGGAGATATTTTACATGATGTCGAAGCAGGACGATGGGCGGGATGCCAGACGGTTCTGTTGACCAACGGCAACGAAACCGAATGGGAGATGTCCGCCATGCGATGGCCGGACCTGCTCGCGGACGACGTGCTGGAGGCTGCGCGTGTGATCGTGGCGACGGACCAACGACAGGCCAGCGGATCGCGCAAGCCATTCGAACAGGAGGAGGAATGAGCGAGGCGCATGCGCAACCCTTCTCACCCCGGCTCGAAGCATGGCGGCAAGCGCGGCGTATTCTCTGCGTGAGGCTTGACCAGCTGGGTGATGTCATCATGACCAGTCCCGCCCTGCGAGCCGTCAAGGACTCGATGCCCGGACGCACCATCACGCTGTTGACGTCCCCCGGCGGAGCTGAGGCCGCCAGGCTGATGCCATTCGTCGATGACATTCTCGTATACGAGGCCCCATGGATGAAGGGCTGCGCCTTTCGGGATAACGCGTCGGCGGACCGGCAGTTCATCGATCAATTGCGCGCCTCGGCATTCGACGCCGCCATCCTCTTCACCGTGTATAGCCAAAGTTCCCTGCCGGCTGCTCTCATGTGTTACCTGGCGGACATTCCATTGCGGCTCGCCCACTGCCGGGAGAACCCCTACCAGATGCTGACGGACTGGGTCCGTGAACCTGAACCCGACGCCGCAATCCGGCATGAAGTCCGGCGGCAGCTGGATCTGGTCAGCGTCATGGGAGCTCACAGCCTGGATCAGCATTTATCCATGACGATTCCTCTACCCTCGCGTGAACTGATCGGTCATTTGCTTCGCCGATTATTGGGTGCGGTGGAAAGACCCTGGGTCGTCATCCACCCCGGAGCGTCGGCAGCGTCCCGCCGCTATCCTCCCGAGAGTTTCGCCATGGTCGCGCGGCAGCTCATCCAGGATTTCGGCTGGACGGTAATTTTTACCGGCACACAGCCGGAGCGCAGATTGATTGAGACGATCCGCGAGCAGACAGCCGCGCCGACCCATTCGCTGGCCGGTGAACTCGACCTCGGAAGCCTTGCCGCCTTGCTCGAACGGGCGCCGCTCGTTATCTCCAACAATACGGGCACGGTTCATGTCGCCGCCGCAGTCGGTACCCCGGTAGTCGATCTCTATGCCCTCACGAATCCTCAACACATGCCCTGGCTCGTTCCCCACCGCGTGCTGTTTCACGACGTGCCTTGCAAATTTTGTTACAAGAGCATTTGTCCTGAAGGTCATCAGGATTGCCTGCGGCTCGTGACGCCGGAAACCGTAGTGAACGCGGCTACGGAGTTGCTGGCCGTTCAACCTCTCGCGAACAGGCAAGGAGAACGTCATCTTGTATACGCTCGGGATTAACGCGGCCTTTCATGATTCCGCTGCCTGTCTCGTCAAGGATGGATCGGTCGTCGCGGCAGCCGAAGAAGAGCGCTTCACCCGCATCAAACATGGCAAGCGGCCCATCCCGTTCAGCACCTACGAGTTGCCGTTCCATGCCGTCGATTTTTGCCTGGCCGCCGCTGGTCTTTCGCTTCTCGACATCGAACACATTGCCTATTCCTACGACCCTTACCTGATGCTGGGCCGGCACGCCGGCGATGCGACCATGACGCTTCCTCTCGAACCGAGCGGACAACCGACTCCATCGGAATGGGAAACTGCCTGGGATCCTCTGTTTCTCTCCTACATCGTCAACGCGCCACGGCATCTTGCCGGCGGAGCGCCTCACCATCTGAGCCGCCGGTTCGAGGGCGTCACGCCGCAAGGACCATTCACTTGGCATTTCGTATCCCACCATTTGGCCCATGCAGCGAGCGCCTTCTACGCCTCTCCGTTTGAAACAGCGGCCGTGCTGACGTTGGACGGCCGTGGGGAACAGGCGACTACGACCTACCATCTTGGAGAAGCGCAAAAGCTACAGCACCTGGGTCAGGTCAATATGCCCCACTCCCTGGGACTCCTGTATGAGGAAGTCACGACCTATCTGGGATTCCTTCATTCCTCGGATGAATACAAAGTCATGGCGCTGGCCTCTTACGGGAAGCCCCGCTATGTGGAAGACTTCCGGCAGATCGTCCGGCTTCAAGAGGATGGCCGATATGAAATTCATGCGACAAAGCTCGAAGAGCGTTTTGGATCGCGTCGCCGGCGCGGGGAATCACTCGATGCCAGGCATTACGATATTGCCCGTTCCCTCCAGCAGGTGTTGGAGGAAACCGTCGTAACCATCACCGCCTGGCTTCACCGGGAGACGGCTCAGCCTAATCTCTGTTTAGCGGGCGGCGTCGCGCTGAACTGCGTCATGAATGCCCGCGTGCGGGACCAGGGACCGTTCAGCTCGGTGTGGGTTCAACCGGCGGCTGGAGACGCCGGCACTGCGCTCGGAGCCGCCCTCTTGGTTGACCTCGAACAAAGGAACGCGACCGAATCGAAGCCGTACCATATGGACCATGCATTCCTCGGCCCTTCGTATGAAGACGACGAGATCGAGGCTTGCTTGCGACGCGCCAAACTCCGCTATCGCCGCCTTACCGACATCGCACAAGAGACCGCGGACCTGCTGGACCAAGACCGCATCATTGGCTGGTTTCAGGGAGCGATGGAATTCGGCCCGCGCGCGCTCGGCGCCCGTTCCATTCTCGCTTCCCCGGTCAGTCCGGCGATGCAGGATCGCTTGAACGAGATCAAGGACCGGGAGGATTTCAGACCGGTGGCGCCCGTCGTCCTCGAGGAAGCCGCGGCTCAGTGGTTCGAAGGCGCGATCTGTTCTCCCTTCATGCTGTTTACCTATCAAGTCGTACCGCAACAGGCGCACCGCATCCCGGCCGTCCGCCACGTCGATGGATCTGCCAGGGTTCAAACGATCAACCGGTTGCAGCACCCCCTGTACTACGACTTGATCAAGGCCTTCGAGCGCCGGAGTGGAATTCCTGTCCTGGTGAATACCTCCTTCAATACACGCGGTGAACCGGTGGTTTGCACACCGCGCGATGCCATCGAAGCCTATAGTAGTTCGCCGCTTGACGCATTGGTCATCGGATCGTTCCTGCTCAGGAAATCATGAGCGCGTGATCATGGAATCGTCGCAGCCGTCCTCTCTCCCACATGTGAATGTTCCTCCTGTCGCATGTCGCGATCGGGATCACCGTGGCCCGGAGGAACAAACCAGGGGTAGCATCTGCATCTCCGTGGTGATCCCGACCTACAAACGGCCGGCTCTCCTGCGCCGTTGTCTGTTGGCGCTCTGCGCGCAGACCATGAATCCGCGCCGTTTTGAAATCATCGTCGTGGACGACGCGCCGACGGACGATACGAAAAAAACGGTCGCTTGCATCGCTGCCGCAGTTCCATGGCCGGCGATCAGCTATATCGCGGCGGTCGGACCACGCGGCCCGGCGGCGGCCCGCAACCGGGGATGGCGCGCGGCACGAGCCGACCTCATCGCCTTTACCGATGATGACTGTGTGCCCCTTCGCAATTGGCTCAGCGAAGGATGGAACATTTTCCGCATGCCCGGCATCTCCGGCGCCTGGGGTGACATCATTGTTCCACTCGGCGTCAGCCCCACGGACCATGAACGCAATACCAAGGGGCT
>JAJFBJ010000164.1 GCA_020697375.1 Nitrospira sp.
GCTGACCTTCTCGATGTCCGCATTCGATTTCGGGTCGATTGCGAATGACACCACGGGTCGGGCGAATCGGATGCCGGGATACCGGATCACCGCATGTTCATCGCACAACGTGTCACCAGTCAGACTGTCCTTCAGCTTTCCGATCGCCACGATATCGCCGGCGGTTGCGCGCGGGATCGACGTGTATTTTTTCCCAAATATCGAGAACAGATGTCCGCCACGTTCTTTCACCTGTCTGGTGGCGTTGTAAAATCCGGTATCCGCCTCCAGGGTGCCCGAATACAGACGCACATAAGATAGACGTCCCATAAAAGGATCGATGAGAGTCTTGAACACCAGAGCGGACAACGGATCTGACGGCAGCGGTTGTCGCGTGACAGGGGCCGATCCATCCCCAGGTCCGGAGCCTTGCAACGGCGCGGATTGCGCCCTGCCGACTGGCGACGGCATCAGGTCGATGAGGCAGTCCAATAATGTATGGCAGCCGATATTCCGCAGGGCCGACCCGCAAATGATCGGAACCAGCGAACCACCTTGCACGCTGAGTTGCAAACCCTTCAACAACTCATCATCCGCCAAGCCGCCGTCGGTTAGATAGCGGTCAAGCAGTTGTTCGTCTCGTTCCGCCACCAGTTCCGTGAGGCGTCCTCGTGCCCGGTCGGCCTGTTCACGCCATTCAGGCGACAGCGGCCGCTGCAGCGGCTGCTGCCGATTAGGAGAGGGGGCCACGAGCAGATTCTGGAGGAGATCCGCCACGTCGGTCAGCTGCGGGCCGCTGCCGACGGGTATCGTCAAGGGAACGACGGCAAATTCCAGCTCTTTGATCAAGTCGTCCACCGTCCGATCGAAGGCAGTACCGTCCTTGTCGAGGTCGTTCACGAACACCACACAAGGAAGCGCTGCATCCCGGATAACGGACCAAAGCCGCTGAATGTCGCTACGCACTCCCATCGCGGCACTCACCACTAGGACGACACCGTCAGCGACGCGCAAGGCGGATCGCGTCTCACCGATCAAGCTCGGCGAACCGGGCGTATCCAGCAGATTGAGCGATCTATCCTTGTAACAGCAGCGGAGAACCGTAGTGTGAAGTGAGGTGCGCCGATGAAGTTCTTCCGGTTCGAAATCTGAAACTGTCGTACCGGCCAGGACGGAACCGAGGCTGCAAAGACTGCCGGTACAGTAGGCCAATGCTTCGACCAACGAGGTTTTTCCCGATCCCGCATTCGATACCACAGCCACATTCCTGATGGATTCGGTAGGGGGAACGTTCATAATGACCTCCTCCAGTGAGTCGGCGGCCACTGTGGGCCTGGTTAGAAAGACAACAGTAGGCGATGCCATCCTTTCTCAGTGCGCTTACTCAATTCCTGCCATGACGGCAGACCATGCAATCTGTTTCGGCGATTCATGCCGAGGGGCCTCCTCCGTTCAACCAGCCCTGGTCTGCAAAGCTGACATATCGGCCGTCTCCTACAATGAGGTGATCCAGGACCTGAATCCCTAACAGCGAGCCGGCGGACACGAGCCGCGTGGTCAGCACGCGGTCTTCCTGGCTCGGTGTCGGATCTCCGCTCGGATGGTTGTGAAGGAAAATGACGGCAGCCGCCGAGGCCCGCATGGCGGGAATGAAGACTTCCCGAGGATGCACAATACTTAACGTCAAGCTACCTTCAGAAATCGTCACGTCTCGAATCACCTGGTTCTTGGCATCCAGTAGTATCACGGCAAAGATTTCGTGCCGCAGATCACGCAAACGCGCGTGGTAGTGCTTGAATAAATCCGCGCTGGAACTGATGCGGGTCCCTGTCGTCAGGGGTGCAGACACGGCGCGTTTGCCGACCTCCACTGCCGCCTTCAACTGAGCAGCCTTGGCTGGCCCGACACCGGGAATCGCGCAAAGTTCTTCAATTCCGCAATGCAGTAGACCGAATATTCCTCCCACACGATTAAGCACCTCCATCCCAACATTCACCGCTGAAGCCTCCTGCCGTCCTACCCGTAACAAAATTGCCAGCAGCTGCGCATCCGAGAGACTTTCAGCGCCATCCCTGAGCAATCGCTCGCGAGGACGCTCAGTCTCGGGCCAATCTCCGATCCCACGTCCTGGCTTTCTGGGAATCATCTGAGTTTTCTACGACAAAAAAATGTCATCTTGCACCTTTTTTGCCGGTGACTTGACGCCTGGACGATCTCATGTCTTTGCGTTGACATGCATAACCGGTTGAAAAATAGAGGTTTGACATTTTGGTGCAGCTCTTGCTTGAGAGGAGACACAGCTGTAAACGTCGCCACCCAGGAGGAGCACATGGAATGTCCGAAATGTAAAGGCATGATGATGTTGGAACGGTTCTCGGATTTTTTTCTGATCTTCTACGCCTGGAAATGCATCAACTGCGGCGCCATCATCGATCGAACCATTTCGGCAAACCGGAGAAAGAGTCTCGCCGCGAGAGAAGCTCAACCGGTCGCGACTCGCTAAAGCGCCCGCTCCCTGCTCTGTTCGATGGTGTGGTCTGGCGATGCGATGGCCTGGAACAATGGCCCACCTCCTCAGCCCGCATGAACCGAGTCTCGGCGTGGCCCGATTATAGCGAGCCTCCTCTCAAGCGTCAAAGCGGGAATCCCTCATCGGCGGCTACAGCACTCCCCGTCTCCGGACGGGGAGAGAGATATTCTCTTTCATCAGATCTCATCACTTCTCCCCGCTCATGCCCCTTCACCTTGACCCCTTCAAAAACGCTATGTTAGATTCGTTCACTTCTTGACTTGAAGCGAATGATTCTCACCGAATACCGTCATGCGTGTCATTGCAGGGGTTCATCGGGGACGCCGGTTGTTTGGTCCCAAGGGGCAGGTCATTCGACCGACGTCCGATCGAGTGAAAGAAGCGCTCTTTTCCATTCTTGGTGAACATATCACGGGAGCGCGAGTGCTCGACCTCTATGCCGGTACCGGGTCCGTAGGGATTGAGGCCCTGAGCCGGGGAGCCGCACACGTGACGTTTGTCGAATCCGACCGTGATGCGCTTCGCCTGGTGCACTCCAACCTTCAGCAGTTCGGCCTGGAAGATTCTGCAACCATCTGCGCCTCTCAGGTACGCCAGTTTTTCCGTGGATGGACCGAGCGGTCCGGGCTCTATGACATTGTGTTCTGTGATCCGCCGTATCATGTGACAGCGGATTTAATCGAGTTGGCCAAACAATGGGACGCTCGATGGATGGCACGAGACGTCATCGTCATTCTGGAACACGGGAGAAAAGAGAAGCTTCCTTCGACTCTTGGACTGCTGTCTCAGGTGAAGCGCTATGACTATGGAGATACGGCCCTCACTCGGTTTCAGATCACCTTGAAAGAAACACCCGTCGTATGAAAATCGCAGTCTACCCCGGCACATTCGATCCAATTACGCATGGGCACAGCGATATCATCCGGCGCGGATTCCGCATTTTCGAAAAGGTCATCGTGGCCGTGGCGCCGAATCCGAGCAAGCACCCCCTCTTCAACCTGAAGGAACGACTCGAAATGGTTCGGTTGGTGACGAAAGATTTGCCGAATCTGGATGTCACCACATTCGAGGGCCTGCTGGTGGATTTCGTGCGCCAAAGCGGCGCCCATGCCGTTCTGCGAGGGTTGCGGGCCATTTCCGACTTCGAGCACGAATTTCAAATGGCCCTCATCAATCGCAAGCTCGCCGAGTCGGTCGAAACGGTATTCCTGATGCCAAGTGAAGAATATTCCTATCTTTCTTCAACCATCATTAAGGATGTTGCCAGCCATGGCGGGTCGCTCCAGGACTTCGTGCACCCTGAAGTGGCGCGGCAAATCCAAGAACGAATCCGGAGTTTGAAAGGATGAAACTTGCAGCCCGTGTCGGACGCATTGTCCCTTCCCCCACTTTGAGTATCACGGCCACCGCAAAGGCGATGGCAGCCCAGGGCATCGATGTCATCGACTTTGCCTCCGGAGAGCCCGATTTCGATACGCCCGAGCCGGTGAAAGCCGCGGCGGAGGAGGCCATTCGCGCAGGTTTCACGAAGTATACGCCCTCATCCGGAATCGAGGAGTTGCGCGTGGCCATTGCGGACAAGTTGAAAGCGGAGCAAGGTCTCCATTACGACACATCCCAGATTTTGGTGTCCTGCGGCGCGAAGCATTCGCTGTACAATATCGCCGAGGCCCTGCTTGAGGCGGGCGATGAGCTGATCATCCCCGTGCCATTCTGGGTTTCCTATCAGGATCAGACGCTGCTGAACGACGCCATACCGATTCTGCTGCAGACAGAAGAACACGACGGGTACAGGATCAGCCGCGAGGCGCTCGAAGCGGCGATCACTCCACGGACCAAAGCGATCATCGTCAACAGTCCCTGCAACCCCACCGGAGCCACCTACGATCGCAAAACGCTCGAAGGGATCGCAACCGTGGCATTGCGCCATGACCTCGTCATCATCTCGGACGAAATCTACGAGAAAGTGCTGTATGACGGCGTGCAACACGTCAGCATCGCCACATTGAGCCCGGAGGTCGCCGCCAGGACGGTGGTCATCAACGGGGTTTCGAAAGCCTATGCAATGACCGGCTGGCGGATCGGCTATGCGGCCGGACCGAAACCCCTGTTGACGGCCATGGCCAATATTCAAAGTCAAAGCACATCGAATCCCTGCTCGATTTCTCAGAAGGCTGCTGTGGCGGCGCTTCGCCTTGGAGATCCCTTCACCCGACTCATGGTGGCGGAATTCGACCGGCGTCGTCGCGTGATGGTCGACGGGCTCAACAAGATGCCCGGTGTGACCTGCCGCATGCCCACCGGAGCGTTTTATGCGTTCCCGAATGTGAGCGGCCTGCTGTCCCGGCGGTGGAAGAACCAGCCGATCGGCAGCGCGGCAGGATTGGCAACCTATCTGCTTGAGGAAGCCCAGGTGGCCTTAGTCCCCGGCGAACCGTTTGGAAGCGAAATCCATGTCCGCCTGTCGTACGCGACATCTCTGGAGGCCATCGAGAGAGGACTGACCCGCATCCAAGCCGCCCTCAGTCAACTTTCCTAGGATCATATGGAACTTAACCGGCCATCCCCCCTTGATTTTGTGGAAATCAAGACTACAGAGAAGAGAGTAACTGTGAAAGCTCGCTCAGGAGCCGCACCAATGTTGTCGTAGGCAGTGTGATGACAGGAGGAACGACCAGTGCCGATTTATGAATATCAATGTACCATCTGTGCCCATCGGTTTGAGCTGAAGCAAAGCATCAAAGATGAACCCATCACGGAATGCATTCGCTGCGGCAAACAAGTGACGAAGCTCATCTCATCGCCCGCCATCATGTTCAAGGGCAGTGGATGGTACATCACTGATTACTCGGACAAAATGAAGCCGGGGGCAGGAAGTGAATCGGCCGAGAAACCTGCCGCTACCGACCAGGACAAGACAAAAGCTCCGGCCACCACGGAGAAGGCGGGCGCTACGCCTGCCCCGGCGCCTGCTTCTACTCCCGCCGCCTCTGCACCCTCCGGCTCGACGACGGCCTCTACGACGAGTCCATCGAGCGCAGCCGCTCCCAGCTCAAGCTCTTCTTCCTAGGCGAACGGTGAAGAACGTTTCGAGGATGGCCGGCTCTAACTACTGAATCGGGCGCTGGGGGTTGGCTCGTTTCGCCGGGGGGGCAGGATGCGATTTCTTGGGATTCTTCGACTTGCCTGAGGATTTCAGCGTCGCTTTGGGTGCAGGTTTGACGGCCTTCTTCAACGCCGCTTTGCCAGCCGGTTTGGCCGCACTGCTTTTCGTCGCTTTAACAGCCCGTTCTCTCGCGGCGGCGATGGTACGTTCCAGATTTGCGATCATCGACGACTTTTCTTTGTTCACTCGGGTCAAATCCTCCACACGGATTTGCAGTTCCTCCTTGGCCTTGTTTGCCGCGCTGAGCTGATTCTGGAGCAGCGCTTTGTCTGCGGCAGCCTGTTGAGCCTCCGAATGCAATTGTTCGATTTGAGCCTGAAGAGCCGGCGGCCAAAAGTCACATCCTGTGAGGAGGAGCATGGCGCCGATCCCGAAAATTGACAGTCCTACCACCGCGCGACGTGAACGAGTGAGCATAGACATTCCTCCTGTGAGGGACGAATTATACCGACAACCGACCGTCAAATCATGATGA
>JAJFBJ010000165.1 GCA_020697375.1 Nitrospira sp.
CACGAACGGGTCGGAAATCTCCAGGGCTGCCGTCTTCTCTGAATCGGTCTCGGCGTTTTGCCCGGAAGTCAACCATCGGGTGAGCACGGCCTTCAATTGAGCCAGGGTGAAGGGTTTCGCCAGATAGTCATCCATGCCGGCGGCAAGACAGCGCGAACGATCCCCCTCCATCGCGTTGGCTGTGAGAGCGACGATGGGCACATGGCGTCCGTTGGCCGCTTCGGCCTCTCGACGACGAATAGCTGCGGTCGCCGTGAAGCCGTCTAATTCCGGCATCTGACAGTCCATGAGAATAAGGTCAAAGGCGGACAACGAGGCGGCTTCGACGGCTTCACGGCCGTTGTTGGCCACGGTGACGCTGCATTGGAGAAGATTGCCCATTCCGAGCGTCACTTCACGATTCACGGGATTATCCTCGACCAGAAGAATGTGAACCGTGTCAGCGCGCGACAGATCGGTGATACCGGATCGTTGCATGGTAGAGCGAAATGAAACGGAATGCCCTGGGCTGAGACCGAGGAGCGCACGCCGAAGCAAGTTTTTGCGAATGGGTTTGGTCGCCCACAGTCAACGCTTGATGCGCCAGAGGCGCTGGCGTCATACCCCAACGAGGTGAGCATCAGGAGCCGCAAACCAGCCAATTGTTGGTCGGATCGAATGGCTTGGGCGAGCATGAGTCCGTCCATATCCGGCATCTGAAGATCGAGAATAGCCATATCGAACATCGTGTGGGTAGCGACCGCCGTTTTCAGATGCTCCAACGCTTGCATCGCCGAGGACGCTAGTGTCGGCAGGGCTCCCCAACTGCGCAGGTGATCGTCAAGGATTTCGCGATTGGCGACCGTATCATCGACGACCAAGACGCGCTTCTCAAGCAACGGTTGGTCCGTGTTCGATACATGGGTGCTCGAAGAGGCCTGCCGTAGAAAGACAGCGGTAAACCAGAACGTGGAGCCATGACCTGTCTTGCTTTCCACGCCGATGTGGCCGTTCATGAGTGCCACGAGTTGCTTGACGATGGTCAGTCCAAGGCCAGTTCCCCCGAACTGTCGCGTCGTCGTGCCGTCCGCCTGTGAGAAGGCTTCAAAAATGCGCGCCTGCGCCTCCAAAGGGATACCGGTCCCGGAATCGCGCACCGTGAATCGCAGGGTGACGGCCTCGTCCGTGTCCGCCACGGCCTCGACGCGGACATTGATTTCCCCCTGCTTTGTAAACTTAATGGCATTGCTGATTAGATTAAGCAGTGCCTGGCGTAGGCGAACCGCATCGCCCCGGAGCCCGCGTGGGAAGGTGCCCAACATTTGGCAGGTCAATTCCAAGCCCTTGCGCTGAGCCTGATTGGCAAAGAGCTCCACCGCGTCTTCCACGGTTTCCTGCATATCGAAATCCAGCTGCTCGAGTTTTAGTTTCCCGGCTTCAATTTTGGAGAAGTCGAGGATGTCATTGATGACAGACAAGAGGGCCTCGCCGGATTGCTGAATGGTCTGTGTGAGATGCTGTTGGCGTTCATCGAGCGTGGTGCTCAGCAGGAGCTCGGTCATGCCCAACACTCCGTTCATCGGAGTTCGAATTTCGTGGCTCATGTTGGCCAAAAACTGCGACTTCGCTCGGTTTGCGGCCTGCGCGTCATCAGCCAACCGGTGGGCTTCCTGAGAGGCCATTTCCAGTTGCCGCGTGCGCTCAGCGACCTTGTCTTCCAGGCTCTGTTGGTACTCTAGGACTTGACTCTGCGAAGCCCGCAACTGAGCCGTCATCCGATTAAACGCATCGGCCAACTGATTTACCTCATCGCTGGTTCGAACGGCGACCTCGACATCCAAATGCCCAGCCGCGATCTGGCCGGCCGCGTCCACTAAGGCTAGAATTGGTTTGGTGATACTTCGGGTCAGAATCAGCGTCAGCGAAAGTCCGAGCACGAGTGCGACGCCGACGACCAGCCCCGTGGCCATGACAAATTGTTGGAGGTTTTTGCGTAGCCCTTCCTGACTGAGGCCGAGTTGAACATATCCAATGACTGCGGTGGGAGCGGATGCCGTGTTGGATTCGAGAAACAGCGGATCTGAGGACGACACAGGCCGACTGACCACTGGAACCAGGATATCAACATATGATGCCTGCCCTTTTTGGAGGTCCACTTCTGCAAACAGGACTTGTCCCGAAGCGGGCGGTCGACTTCTCAGGGTTGTCGGGAGAGACAGAGGATGTCCTAACACTTCTTCCAGGAGTAGTTGGTTTTGTTTCCCGAGGACCGCGACATAGGCGAGATCCGGCAATGCTTGGAGCCCTGCGACAATGCGGCGCAAGGAATCCGGGTTTTCCGTGTAGACCGCATACTCGCTGTTCTGGGCGATCATGGCAGCAGTGGTGAGTCCGGTGTTGACGAGCTCTTGGTAGCGCGTGGTGATTTCTCGATGGACGACGAACACGGCGATACCGGTGGCCGTCAGGATGACCAGCCCAATGCTCAAGAGATTCAGTTTGTCTCGTAGTCCGATGCGTCGCATTGTCATCTCATCCTCATCTCGCTTATTGAAATACGTGCGTGGCCCCGCGGATCAGATCAGGAGGCAGGTCCAGGTTCATGGCGCTTGCGGTTTTCAGGTTCACCGCATAGGTTACTTTGCGCGGATGCAGGGGGGGGAGAGTCCCTGCGCTGGCTCCGTCAAGCAGCTTGCCGGCGACCTCTCCGCATTGTAGCCCGATATCCACATAGTCCCGGTCGAGCGCGTAGAGCGCCCCCGCCTTGACCCACGACGTCGATAGTCCCACCAACGGGATCTTGCTCCGGAGCGTGCTCAAGAGAATCGGCTCGGCAGTTTGAGGCGTCATGACGATCGAATCTGAAATGCCCCACAGCGCGTCGACATGGCGGGATAGGTTCTCCAGGGCATCCGGCAGGGCACGAGGTGTCTCGACAGCCTCTGAGATCAATGTGAGGCCACGTCCTTTGGCGATTCGTATGGCATTACCGACCTTCGTTTGGTTCTCTTTTGGATTAAACAGCACTCCGACGGTGCCGGCCCCCGGCACGATACGCCGCAGCCATTGCAGCTGTGTGTCGATAGGAAAATCCAGCAGCACAGCCGTTGCGTTCGGGGCGGACTGGAGGTCATCCGCAGTCACGATCATGGTTGCGAGAAGCGGAAGATGATTTACTTCGCGCACCGCGGCCTGCGTAGCTGCGCTGCCCAATGTCACGATCAACCGAGCGCCATTTGTTTTGAGGTCGATCAGCGCTTCCTTCAGTTTCGTCGGGTTGCCTTGAACGGAATGAACCTCCACGTTCACGGTGATGCCTTGTTTAGTGAGGGCTTGCTGCAATCCGGCGAGAACCTCTTGATAGGGCTTCAGCTCTTGTCCATTCAGGACGACGATGCGGCCCAACTCGGCGAATGCCGGCCCGGCGACGAGTGCGAGTCCCAGTCCCAGCGTTACCAACAGAAGGCCCTTGCCCCTGCCCTGTATGAGGCGAATGATTCTGCGCATCGACACTGTCGGTTTCTCGGAGCGATACTTCAGAAGCGATACTTCAGCTTCACCCAGAATGTGCGACCATCCTGGTCGATGACATCTTGTTGATGCTCACCGGACCCCGGATAGCCGTATTTCTGATTCATGAGATTGTTGAGCTGCCCGGACAGCTCCCATCCCTTCACGATGCGTTGGCTGAACAGGGACAGGTTCAGGATATAGAAGGGGCTGGCATTGTTGCCGGCGAGGGTCAGACGCGAACTGGTGTAACGCCCTTCCAATCCAACGAACAGTTTGTCCGCGATCACCGGGAGGATCAGGTTGGCTTTCGCCAAATGTTGCGGCGAATTCGTGAGCTTCTGATTGGTTTGTTCATTCTCGGTGGTTTGCAATGCATAACTCAGTCGCCCTTCGATGCCGGACGCCCATTTCCCTTCCATGGTAAGTTCCACGCCCCGGGCGGTGATGTTGTCGACGTTATCGTAGAAGAGCAGCCCATCTGCGGGATCAATCGTCTGACTGATGAGGCCGGATATGTTGTACTGGTAGAGACTGCCCATGGCACGAAGGTGGTCACCCACATAACGTTCCACCACGAGTTCGTAGGTACGGATCTTTTCCGGTTGAACATTGGGATTAGCCTTGGACGCGGCCGATGCTACATAAAATTGCTGGTATGGCGTGGGGGGCACGAAACGCCTGGCCGTAGAGCAGTTTGACGGTGTTCTTGTCCCAGGTCGAAATAAGTGCCAGTCGAGGATTGGTGGTGCCGCCAAATGTACTGTATTGGTCGTGGCGGACCCCCACGTTTAAGACAAAATGGTCTGCGATCGCCCACTCATCCTGCAGATAGGCGGCAATAAAATTTGAGTGGCGCTTGTCGTCGAGGTAGGTTGCCGGCGGGTCGATGTCCGTATTGCGCTGGTTTTGTCGAACTTGATCTCGGTACTCCGTCCCGATCGTGACCTTGTGGCGATCAAACAGCCGTTTTGTGACCGTGAGTTCAGCACCCCACCAGTCAGACTGTGAGAGATCCTTATTGATGGTGAACGGGGGTACGCCGCTGTCGGTATAATCGTAAGGAAGATGGGCGCGATAGTAGTATCGATCGTAGTAGAGCCGTGTTTTGACGTTGAGTTGATGAATGAATTCGTGCTGATAGGTGAGATCGAGATACGAACGTTCATCCAGGGTGTTGAAGCGGTTATCGTTGAACACCGTTCCAAATGCGGCGGTCGGCACATTCTTTTTGCGCCATTGATAGCCGCCTGTCAGGGTGAAGTCCGCATAGGATAACTTGCCGGCGTAAAAGTTGAGATTGTCTCGATCGGCGTCCTTTGCGATCCCGTTATTGATGGACCCAAAAGCCGGATAGGAGAGTTCGCGATGGCCTTCGCTGTCGGAGAACGACCCCGATAAGAGCATTTCAACGCCGTTGGAAAATTTGTTGCCATAGGTCAGACGGCTTCGGTAGGTGTTGTAGCTGGATGCCTCACCGGAGATCTCGGTGCCTTTGATATCCCGGCCTCGTTTCGTAATGGCGTTGATGACGCCCAAGAAGGCATTGGTGCCGTAGAGCGAGGAAGCCGGGCCTTTGATAATTTCCACGCGGTCGATCAAGTCCACATCGATCGGCATCTCTGTGCCAGCGCCGCCCTGGTCATACACGGCGTCGTTAAGGCGGTGATTGTCGATGAGCAGCAGGACGCGCGAGGTGTAATCCCCGGGCCGGTTGAATCCTCGAATCCCGATATATTCGTAGTTTCGATCCGTGTTAGTGAAGAGGCCGGGACGCTGTCGAGGATTTGGGCGAAGTTTCGATAACCGTATTTCTTGATTTGCTCGGCGGTAATGATAATGACTGCTGCGGGAGCTTCGTGCACTTTCTGGTCGTATTTGGCTGCGCCATAGACGGATGGGATTTCATCGAACAGCGTGCTTTCGCGGGAAGGAGCGCCACTGGCGGGAGGCGGATCCGATGACGGTAGATCCAGTGAGAGATCACCAACCTCATCGACTTGAGACGATGAGGACGCTTCTATGAGTGGCGCAGCATGCGATGGCAGTTCCATGAGAATCATCGTCAGGCGGTCAATAGCCAGCAGGCAGTCGTGGAACTTGTTAGAGAATGGGTCGCTTTGGACTGCCGCATGAATGGTTCCGTGGGTTTAAGACGTCCCTGCGGTATCGGTAGAATGGGGAGGCAACTGAATTGCCCATTACTTGATCGGTAGAATGGAAGCAGGAAGAATTGGGTCCTAAGTGAATGTGCGAGTAGGCAAAAATTTCTTATCAGGGGTTCGCCTTCAGGAATCGACGGGCATCATGTGTAGTAGGCGGCTACGTAAATAGTAGGGCCATAGGAAGCAATGGGGTCGGTGTGCCTGCTGTGAAAAGCTGGGAGCAACGGTCTCGGGTGGGGTGTGTGGGAAGGGGAGGTGGATCAACGTCCTTCGCGGGCCGTCAATTCTTGGGTCATGACGGCGCAGGCAGCATCATGGGCTTCTGTGAGCCGCGCCAGGGGTTCCTCTGCCCTCTCCAACTGGGCCAGCCGTCCCAGCGTCTCCAAGTCCCTGCAGTAGTCTGCGGTGGCCAAGGCGCCGAGCTGCGCACTGCTCGATTTCAGCCGATGCGC
>JAJFBJ010000166.1 GCA_020697375.1 Nitrospira sp.
GCACCGCCTGTGCATATCCATATTGCTTTTCCCATGGCATACCTAGACTCGTTGTCTTTTTGCTGATCGTCATGCTGTGCCTCCGTTTGTGGGGAGTTCGTCATACCCGCCAACCCCACCACCTGTGGGGTGGTTCTGAACCATCCTTAAGTAAGCTATCGATGTATTCGGCAATCGCACCCCCGTCACTGCAAATGACCAGTGCCGTGTTGGTGACCCCCAGTCGCAATGCGCAGATAGCTCATGCCGCTCAAATCCAACCGGTAATATCCATGAATCCGTGCAATTCGAATCAACGCCATATCGCAGTCAACGCAGCGCAGAATTGCGCCCATCTCGTGTCGGTAAAACATTACTTCACCAAACAGTCTCGTTGTGCCGCACTTGTAGCCTAATTCCTGTAAACAATTGGCAACAGTCTCAACCAGTATGGTTGGACCGCAAGTGAAAGCCCGCGGTTTCTCAGCCGGCTGCCAAATTGTGTCGGCCAACATTGGCCGGTCAATTCTGCGCCCGTAACCCTGCCAGTTTAGCGGCTGCCGTTTAGTTAACGTGTAGATGACACGGAGCGACGAGTCATTAGCGGATATATGGTCAAGCTCTTGACGATAAATAATTTCTTCTTGGTAGGCCGACGAGTAGAGGAGTCTAGTCGGAACTTTTTTGCCCGAATTCGCGCGGTGTCGAATCATCGCCATCAGCGGCACGATGCCGCTTCCGCCTGCGACGAGAAACAGCGGCGAATCGTCGTTCTTGTCGTCGAAGGCGCTCCAGACAAAGTAGCCGCCGATGGGGCCGCGCAGCTCGATCCGGTCGCCGACGCGCAACTCATCAGTTAAATAAGGCGACACCTCGCCGTCCTCGATACGTTCGACCGTTAACATCAGATGGGTAACTTCCGGCGGGGAAGCAATTGAATAACTGCGTTGCGCTTGATAACCGTCTGCAGCCATAAGGCGCACGTCAACGTGCTGTCCCGCCAGGTGCGTGGTCCAATCGGGCACGTCGAGAATGAAACTTTTTACCGTCGGCGTTTCCTTGCGGATTTCGACCACCTTCGCGAGTTGCCACTTGAGCTGTTGCGTCGCCATGCGTTTAATCACCAGCGTATCGCTGCTCCTTCCAAGGGTCCCCGTAGTCGTGATAGCCAAGCGACTCCCAGAACCCTGCTTTGTTTTGTGCGACTAGTTTTAAGCCTCGTACCCATTTGGCGCTTTTCCAAAAGTAAAGATGGGGGACCAGCAAGCGCGCCGGGCCCCCATGCTCGGGCGTGATCGGCTTGCCATCGTATTCGTAAGCAATCCACGCTTTTCCGCCACGGACGTCGGGGAGCGGTAGATTCGTGGTATACCCGCCGTCGCAAAATGCGATCAGATACCCGATGCCTGGCTGTGCCTCAAGGTTAAGGTCTTTGAGCAGCGTGTCGACCGACACGCCCGTCCAGACCGTGTCGAGCTTTGACCACTTGGTAACGCAGTGGATATCAACCGTCACGGTTTCACGCGGCAGCCTCAAGAACTCGTCCCAAGTCCATTTCAAATCCTCAGCGATTTCCCCGTAAATCGAAAAATTCCACTGGTCAAGCGGCGTTCGCGGAGTCGGTCCTGCGGACAACACCGGAAAATCCTTTGTTTCATATTGTCCGGGCGGAATTCGTTCTTTGAAGGCGCTATCTGCTTCCCTTGCTCGTCTTTTGAAACCAGGTGAAATAAATTGGCTAGTCATAACGACCTCAAAGACGGTGTCTGTGATTGCTGAGAAGAAATCCATTCCGTTGATGCTCGGGAATGATAATGCTGCTTTCATGCCGAGTCAGATACGCCCATATACACTGACTCATCAAGCTATCCTGTTTCGAAAACCTATCAGTGGCACCAAAGACATTCGCAGATATGCTGAAGACGGCGCCCAAATACTTCATCATGGGTCCCCTATGGTCGGATTCACGACTGCGACTGAGTGGGTTGCCTCTATATGGACATCTGTTTTTTATTGACGAATGAGACCGAGCAAGGAGGGTACCAACGATAAACGCTTGAAGAAGTTGTGAAGAAGCGTGGTATCGCCTGACGAATCTTCAGCATTTGCTGAAATCTCGGCAAGACAGAGAATCATCGATGCAGCCCATTCTCTCGCCCAATGGCATGAGGGATCATAAGGAGGCTGCAATGAAAGCGGGAGCGTTCCTGGGCAAAGTACAGATCTGGTAATTTTACGTATCCCAAGGGATTGTCCTAGTCCCGAGCAAAAAAAATTGGCATATCATCATCCCCCAATGTAATTAGCGATCGTGAGGTTCAGCGCCTAGGCTTAGTTATCCCTCACGCCACCTAATGGTGGCGCGAACGATTCCTAGTCTCCGCCGCTCCAACGCCGTCCTCTCTCAGACACTGATCATGAGACCGACATGATTGCGAAGGGCTGTCTCGATCAGATCTTAATGGAAACTCTCATTGAAGGGACTTTGATCGTTAGTTCGGCACTTGCTCAGCTTGTGGAGCTGGCCGGAGGTGTAACATGACCGAGTCTGTCAAATCACAAAATGAGATTTCTCTCGAACCTTGTATCATGGATAGCGGGGTGTCCCTGGAAGCTATCCTGTGCACGGATGAGTTGCATCGTCGCCCATCGCGTCCGCCCGATTACGAAAAGGAAAACCACGCTATCGTGAAGCTGGCAAGTGCGTTAGCTGATAGGCCGAGCACCATACTTCAGACGCTCGCTGAAACGATCTTAGTTATTACACAGTGTGACTCCGCTGGCCTTAGCTTGCTGACGAGGGATGGCAAAACGCCGGATGCTAGCGGCAAAAGATTTTATTGGCCAGCTATCGCCGGCATGTGGAATCCGCATGTCGGAGGTGGGACTCCGCGCAATTTCGGGCCCTGCGGAGACGTACTAGATCAAAATCGTGCCCTTTTATTCAGGCATTTCGAGCGGCGCTACCCCTATCTACTTTCGGTAAGTCCAGCAGCTGAAGAATGCCTGCTGGTCCCATTCTATGTCGCCGGCATTGCTGTCGGGACCATCTGGGCGATCATGCACAACGACCATCGGAAATTCGACGCAGAAGATGATCGGGTCATGGCCTCTCTCGGGAAATTTGCCTCTTCTGCGTATCAAGCACTGATTCATATTGAAGACCTTAAATGCCAGGTTTCCGACCGCAAAAAGGCAGAAGTTGAAGCCCGTGAGTTTGCAAGAGGGTTGGAAGCGAAGATCCGTAGGTTGGTAGACGCCAATGTTGTTGGAGTTGTCATGTGGAATCTCGAAGGCGCAATTACCGAGGCCAATGAAGCTTTCCTTCGCATGCTGCAATACGACCGTGAGGATCTCGCTTCCGGTCGAGTACGCTGGACAAATCTGACACCGCCGGAATGGCGCGAACGCGACGGACTTGCATTGGCGGCCCTACAGCAGACTGGAATCTTCCAACCCTTCGAGAAGGAGTACTTCCGAAAAGATGGCAGCCGCGTGCCCGTACTGCTCGGCGGTGCGTTCTTCGAAGGAAGCAAAACTGAAGGTGTCGCATTCATAGCCGATTTGACCGACGAAAAGCGAGCTGAGGAAGCCTTGCGGCGCCAAACGAGTGTTCGGGCAGATGCGAGCGCTGCGTTCGCCAACGGAAGTGACTTAAAAGAGATTTTGCATGGATGCGTAGAAGGGATCGTGCGACATCTCGACGCAGCCTTCGCTCGAATTTGGACGCTGAACAAGGATGACAATATGCTGGAGCTACAGGCTAGCGCTGGGATGTACAGCAATTTGGATGGCAGGCACAGCCGGATCCGCATGGGAGATCTCAAAGTCGGCTTGATTGCGAAAGAGAAGAAGCCGCATTTGACCAACGATCTGTTCAATGATCCGCGCGTTAGCGATAAGGATTGGGCTCGTGCCTGTGGATTGATTTCCTTCGCTGGATACCCGCTCATTGTCGAAGAGCGCGTGGTTGGAGTGATGGCGTTGTTCGCGCGTCACTCACTTTCCAATGCGACGCTCGAGACGCTTGCTTCAGTAGCCGACGCCATCGCCCAAGGCATAGAGCGCAAGCGGGCGGAAGAAAAGCTCCGCCAAGATGAATGCGAGCTTCGGCGGATCACCGATGCTATCCCTGAAGCCGTCGGTGTCTTAAGGCCGGACGGGACGGTCATTCACGCAAATAAGGTGGTGCTGGACTACACAGGGATGACCTTAGAGGACCTCAATAGCCCCGATGACTTTCGCATACGACTCTTTCATCCCGATGATTTCGAAAGAGTGCGGGAGAGGCGTCAGAATGCACTTGAACATGGGGCGCCCTTTGAACTGGAGATACGCCTGCGCCGCAAAGACGGGCAGTACCGTTGGTTTTTATTCCGCTACAACCCCTTACGTGATGATGAGGGGCGCATCATCCGTTGGTATGCGACCGGAATCGACATTGAAGATCGCAAGCAAGCTGAAGAGAGAATGCGCAATGAGAACATGGCGTTACGTGAAGAGATCGATCACACGTCGATGTTCGAAGAAATCGTCGGGTCCTCC
Organism: Nitrospira sp.; assembly: GCA_020697375.1. The sequence continues at coordinate 4,525 of JAJFBJ010000166.1, forward strand.
TTTGAACTGCGCAAGGTTTTGCAGCACGTGGCGAAGGTAGCGCCAATGGATTCGACGGTTCTCATTCTAGGAGAGACCGGGACTGGCAAAGAGCTGATCGCTCGCGCCATTCACAAGCGGTCGAATCGTTCAGCCCGGGCTTTTATCCAAGTGAATTGCGCCGCAATCCCTTCATCGCTTATCGCGTCGGAACTGTTTGGACATGAAAAAGGAGCTTTCACTGGCGCTCTACAGCGGCGGCTAGGGCGTTTTGAATCCGCCAATGGTGGGACGATTTTTCTGGATGAGATTGGCGAGCTGCCAGCGGAAACGCAAATCGCTTTGCTGCGAGTGCTCCAAGAACGAGAAATTGAACGAGTTGGAGGTAATCAATCGATTTCCGTAGATGTGCGAGTGCTGGCTGCGACCCATCGCGACTTGAAGGCTGCTGTTGCTGCGGGTAGTTTCCGTCAGGATTTATTTTACAGGCTCAACGTGTTTCCAATTCAGATACCATCGCTGCGCGAACGACTGGATGACATTCCCTTGCTTGTCGAATACTTGATAGAACGCTACGCCAAAAAAGCAGGAAAGAAGATCAGAAAAATCCGTAAACAGACGTTAGAGTTGTTTCAGGCCTACGACTGGCCCGGCAACATTCGTGAGTTACAGAATGTCATTGAACGGGCTGTCGTGCTATGCGACGGCGAAACCTTTTCGGTCGACGAGACGTGGCTCAAGAGTGAACAGGAACGGCAAGATGGGCCAGCCGTTCGTCTTGCATCCTCAATCGCTGACCGCGAAAGAGAGATGATAATGGCCGCGCTGGCGCAGTCCCACGGCCAGGTATCAGGCTCGACCGGCGCAGCAGCAAAGCTTGGCCTTCCGAGGCAGACACTGGAATCGAAAATCAAGAATCTGGGAATCGACAAGCATCGTTATACAAGTCGATCTGCTTAATTGTGTCATTGCTTCTGATCTAGCGTACTTCGCGCCCTCCTGCGGAATCGGCTCGTACGCAGCCACAGTAATGAGTCGCTGTGCTGACATTTCAGCAAATGCTGAGTATTCGTCATGCGCCGCCGCATCCATTTGCAATTTGTTCAAGCCCTTATCATTGGTATCCTCCTTGCTCCACTTCTAACATTCCGATCGGTAGTTCGGTATCTAAAAGCCTGCGGGAAATATTAAGAAGCGTCGCACCAAATAGCCTGTCGTTTTCAATGGATGCGAGGAATGATTGAAACGGAAAGGAACATTATAGGCCACATGCCCACATCTGAAAGGTCCTCTGAACGAAGGCATGCTCGACGGATCAACGGTGACATGTCCATGGCATGGCTCTCAGTTCAACGTGTGCACGGGCGCCCTCTTGAGGGGGCCAGCCAAGAATCAACTCAAGACTTACCGCATAATTGTGGAAGCTGACATTCGCCGTTTAGTTATTGAGTAAGAGGTTACACTTCAGTCTGCTCGCACGCTCCGTGTGATGACGCCTGCACATGGATTGCGTACCTTGACTTTGATCTAACTCGGACTACCTTTAGTAAATCTTCATTTATGGACGGCAAACCATCAACAGCGGTGAATCCACCCGGCACTGAGCCCACGGTGCTCGAGAAAGTCGTGGCCTTCGTCGACGAGCGCATCGGCTTGAAGCAGATGCAGGCGAAGATGCTCAACGAGCCGGTTCCAGGCGGCTCCCGTTGGGCCT
>JAJFBJ010000167.1 GCA_020697375.1 Nitrospira sp.
CTGATCATCGACCTGGGCGGGAACGACCGGTATCGCGGGTTGATCGGCGCGAGCCCGACCAACGACCTGGGGAACAGCGTGGTCATCGATCTGGACGGTCACGACGCCTATCAGCCCGCGCCTCTCGGCCTCGCAACGGGACGCCTTGGGATCGGCATGGTCATCGACCATGGCGGTAATGATACCTATCGCCTGGCTGCCGGATCCGGCGGCGTCGGACTGGCGGGGCTGGGTCTCCTGTATGATGGAGAGGGAGAGGACATCTACGAGGGCAGCCGTTTCACCCAGGGCGCGGCCTTCGGCGGATTCGGTGTACTGGTGGATCGTGCCGGAGACGATCACTATACGAGCTTCGGCTATGCGCTTGGATTCGGCGCGCCACTGGGCGTAGGAGCCGTGATCGATGTGGCGGGCGACGATTCCTACGAATGCGGCGGGCGCTATCCGAGCGCGTACAATGAGGCCGACGCCCCGAACGCCCAACCTCATGAGGCCGCATTTCAATACGATTGCTTCGGGCTCGGCGCCGGGTCCGGACTGCGACTCTTCAGCAAACGGCCGTCGGAGCGCGCGCAGAGCCTGGCGGGTGGCTGGGGGCTTCTCATCGACCTCGAAGGGAACGATCGCTATAGCAGCGCGAACTTTTCGCAAGGACACGGGTATTTTTTCGGCCTCGGCATGAAGCTGGATCTCGCGGGTGACGACGAGCACCAGGCGGCCCGTTACGGCCATGGGACGGCAGCCCATTTCGCGGTCGGCCTGATCGTGGATTATCAGGGCAAGGATCGCTACAGTTCGAAAGGCCCCTTTTACAACGGCGGGGCCGCCTGGGACGGAAGCGTCGCGCTGGCTGTCGACGGCGGGCCGGACAGTGATTTCTATGATTTGCCTTCTTCCACCGGACTAGGCATGGCCGACCTCGGGGGCTGGGCTATCTTCATCGAGGAAGGCGGCGCGGACCAATATGCGGTCAGTCGCGGACTGGGGCATGGCGCGGATACCAGCATCGGAGCATTTTTCGATCTGGAAGGACGGGACGACTATTCTTCCATTCCGCCGCCGGTGGAGCGTGCGCGCCCGGCACGACTCAACGGGAAGACATATATCGAGAACGCGGGCAGCCTCTTCATCGACCGCTAGCAGGATGGTGAAAAAGGCCGCGAGCTTTGTTCTCGCATCGCACTGAGGGTAAGAACGATGCGGCCTCGCCTCTTTGCTAAGAAGGTCGCTTTTGGACCATCCTGCAGGCTCCCTCCGCGTTTGTCTCCGACTCCCTACACCCTCCCTTCCCGGACCGCTGCTTGACTCACCGCGCCACATGGCTATCTAGGAGGACGATGAACGCGTGAGACGTTCTACTATTCCTTTATCATGCCTCGTTCACGCGACGACCATCCGAGAACATTGGAGGACGATATGACTGATTCGAACGGCCCCATACTCACGAACCTGCCCGTGCTTCCGCTGAAGCGAACGGTGTTGTTCCCCGGCACGATGATGCCGTTGACCGTCGGACGCAGCCGTTCAGTCGCGGCCGTCGAGGCAGCGTTGAAGACCGAAGATAAAACGTTGCTCGTCGTGGCTCAACGTGATGCGCAAATCGATCAGCCGTCACTGCAAGACCTCTACAGCATCGGCACCAAGGCCGTGATCAAACAGACGGCCAGGGCGGCCGAAGGCCATTACAATATTTTAATCCAGGGCCTGGAGCGGTTCGTGTTGCTGAAGCTCGACCAGACCGATCCCTATCTGCAGGCCAGGGTGAAACAGCTGCCTGCCCCGAGTGAACAGAGTACCGAGGTGGAAGCGCTGCATCGGGCGATCCTGGACATCATCACCGAACTGCCGAAACTCATCCAAACGCCCGGCGTGCACGAGGCCGTGACGGCTCTCGGGACGGAAGAGGATCCCGTCGTCCTGGCCTATCGCATCGCCTCGTTGCTGAATCTCACGCTGGACGGCGAACAGCAGTTGCTGGAAGCCTCCACGCGCGCGGATCTGTTACGGGGGCTCTATGCCGCCTTGTCGCGCGAAGTGCAAATCTTACAGTTGCGGGACAAAATTGCGAGCGAAGCCAGGGAGAAGCTCGGCAAGACGCAGCGGGAGTATCTCCTGCGCGAGCAGATGAAAACGATTCAACAGGAGTTGGGCGACGGCAACGGCGAAGAAGACGAGGTCGGAGCGCTGAGAAAACAAATTCAGGAAGCCGGTCTTCCCGAGCACGTGAAAAAGGAAACGGACCGTGAACTCGCGCGGCTCGCCAAAACGCCGAGCGCCTCTCCCGAGCATCAAGTGATCCGGAGCTATCTGGAACTTGTGCTCGAGCTGCCCTGGAACAAGGCCTCGGAAGAGCGTCTGGACCTGTCGCATGTCCGGAACGTGCTCAACGAGGACCACTACGGCATCAAGGAAGTGAAAGAGCGCATCGTGGAGCATCTGGCGGTGCTGAAGCTGAATCCTGCCGCCAAGGCGCCGATTCTCTGTCTCGTCGGCCCTCCGGGCGTGGGGAAGACCAGCCTGGGCCAGTCCATTGCCAAGTCGATGGGGCGCACCTTCGAGCGCTTCAGTCTCGGCGGACTCCATGACGAAGGCGAATTGCGCGGCCACCGCCGCACCTACGTCGGGGCCCTCCCCGGCCGCATCATTCAAGCGGTGCGGCGCGCGGGGGTCAACAATCCGGTCATCATGCTGGATGAAGTGGATAAACTCGGACGCGATTTCCGCGGTGATCCCGCGGCGGCGTTGCTGGAGATTCTGGATCCCGCGCAGAACCATACGTTCCGCGACCATTATCTAGATCTGCCGTTCGATCTCTCGAAGGTGTTTTTCATTACGACCGCCAACACGCTGGAGACGCTCTCGCAGCCGTTGTTGGACCGGATGGAAATCATCCGTCTGAACGGATACAGCGAACGGGAAAAGCGCGAGATCGCGTTGCGTTATCTCTGGCCGAGAAGACTGAAGGAAGCCGGTCTGGGGGCGGACAACGTGAATCTGCCCGAAACCGTGCTCGATCAGGTCATCTCGCGCTACACGAGGGAATCGGGAGTGCGTCAGTTGGAACAAATGTTGGGACGCCTCACCAGAAAAATCGCCGTGACCCTCGCGGATCAGGCCGATCAGCCTTCCGAGCAGGCTCCGGCCACCGTCGATATTACCGAGGCGCTGCTGGACGAGTGGCTCGGACAGGAACGGTTCCAACCGGAAGAAGCCCGGAAGGACCTGCCGGCCGGTGTGGCCACGGGTCTCGCCTGGACTCCGACAGGCGGCGACGTGCTCTATATCGAAACGAGCCTGCTGCCGGGAAGCCATGACATGACGTTGACGGGCCAACTGGGAGACGTGATGCAGGAATCCGCGCGCGCCGCGCGCAGCTACCTGTGGAGCCATGCCGAGGCGATGGGGTTGGATATTTCCCGCTTCAAGCGGAACGGGGTGCATATCCACGTGCCCTCCGGCGCCATACCGAAAGACGGTCCTTCGGCCGGTATCACCATGGCCACCGCGCTGGCCTCCGCCTACGTCGGCAAGCCGGTGCGCAGCGACACGGCGATGACGGGCGAGATCAGCCTGACCGGATTGGTGTTGCCGGTGGGCGGCATCAAGGAAAAGGTGCTGGCTGCGCACAGGGCCGGGCTCCGGCGGATCATTCTGCCAAAGGCAAATGAGAAGGATCTGAAGGAGATTCCGGCGGAAGTGCGACAGGATCTGGAGGTCTTCCTGGTCCAACGATTGGATGAAGTGCTGCGGGCTGCGTTCCACGGGGAACCGACGCGGCCTCAATCCGAAATCGAAGCAGGCGCCTCCGTGGCAGGGGCCTAACGTTTCGGTCCGGCCACTGCGGCGGCTACAAGAAGCCGTTGGATGGTGAGACATAGGCATGGTAACGTAACGCCATGCATCTGTGTCTCACCATCCAAGGGGAATGAGGGGGGAGTCATGGGCGAACACATCGACATCGGCCCGATCGTCAAGGTGAGCAAACGAGACGGCGAATGGAAGCAGCAACTGACGCCAGAGCAATATCAAGTGCTGCGCCAGGAGGGTACCGAGGCGCCATTCAAGAACGCGCTGCACGACAATAAGAAGCCCGGCATTTATCAATGCGCCGGATGCGAGCTGCCGCTTTTTTCGTCCGAACATAAGTTCGACAGCGGAACAGGCTGGCCCAGTTTCTGGCAACCCTTGAAGCCGGAAGCCGTGGAAACCAAGACCGACTTCAAAATCATTTTTCCCCGCACGGAAGTCCATTGCGCCCGTTGTGAAGGCCATCAAGGACACATCTTCAAGGACGGCCCGCCTCCGACCGGTTTACGATACTGCATCAATTCGGCGGCGCTGAAGTTTATTCCGGCCTAACATTGATCCGATGCACGGGCGCTGTCGAGTGGCAGGCCTTTGCCGGGTCATCCGCCCCGCTGTCGCGAGAGGCGGCACAAGGGGGCGGACCTTGCTATTTGCTTCCGTGTCCTCCTAGACTGATCGATCCATGGCTTCATTCTTTCCGATGCGAACCGCCCGGTACCTCTTGATCAGCTGGGCTGCGATCGTCGGCTGCTCGCCATCCTCCGATGTCATCTCAACCAATCTCAATGCCTGTTTGATCGTGACTGAGGCCGATGTTGAACTGGCCATCGGAACTCCGGTCACGCCGAGCCTGCAGCAAGACGATCGTCGGTGCCTCTACCAAGCGAAGCGCAATCCCAAAGAAACGCTGACGGTGGAACTCAACTCCGGACCGGACGGAGACCCAAAGAGCCGCTTTCATGACCGGCGATCCAACAGCGATCATCAGCCGGTTCCTGGAATAGGTGACGGAGCCTTCACGGTCCAATCCCCGATCGGCGACATTCAGCTGACCTTTCTGAAAAACGATGCGTTGGTCACCTTGTCGCTTTTCTCAGCAAAACAACATAACCCTCAGGCCGCTGTGACGAATCTCGCCAGGATTGCCGCGAAAAGACTCGCCACCCCGTCGATCATCTCGCCTGCCGCTGCCCTGGCATCCGGTCCGACGCGAACGCCGTCACAATGGGCCGGTGATTGGTATGGATGCCTCCCTGTCGGGCTGATGTACGGCAAGGGGCGCCTGACCCTGAAGGAAACCGGCGACTGGACCCTTACGACTGCCATGGTCATGCCGGGGACGGTCGTGGCGGACAGGGGGCAATGGCAGGCGGAGTCGTACCAGGAAATCCTGCACGGAACCTATATGGTCGAAGGGAGCGACCGCTTCTCGACGACCGGTATCATGAGCGTGACCTGGAACAAACTCGCGAAACAGCAGACTCCTAATAAGTTCGATCCGCTGCTCTGGAAATCGTTCGCGGCAATTCCGCGCAAAGTCTCCGTCAAGCGGTTGCCCACGGTCGAACCCTCTCTCATCGGTACCTGGGAAGGCTCGGCCAAGTTCGTCGATCGCCAGGAGGAATTTGTCTGGACGATTACCTCGTCCAACGTGTCGGAATTCTACAAGGCCACCTCCCAGTCAGGCCTGGTGGAGCAGGAGCAGGATCGGCTCCGGCTGGTCGTTCCTCGAAGCAAAACGCCTCCGCTTTCGATTCGTGTTCCTGCCCCGGACAAGATGGAACTGATCGATGATGCCGGGACGGTTTCGCAATGGGGCCGTAGTGAACAACTGCTGTCTCGTTGTTAGTCCATCCGCCACATCTCCTTTGGTCTCTCTTCTTCGACCATGCGCTTGACTGGGTCCTCACCGGTGGATAGACTATTTTTCATGCTCGGCTTTGTGCTCACGACCTTGCTTCTGACTGCCACGCCATCTTCGGCGTCGGCCGGTGATCCCATGCCGGTTGAAGACCTTCGCCGCTCCATCGAGGATGAAGGCTCAGACAAGACCATACCCGGAAGCCTCCTACGCGGGCTGTTCGACCAGGCCCTCGCGACCCTCCAGGAATACGTCGAAGTGGAAGGCACGCTGCCTTCCAATGAGCCGAAGCGTGCAGGAGAGTTCCGCCTGAAACTTTTTCCGCAGGGCAAATCGCACTCGCAGGATCATCTATCCGCGGAAGGATCGTTTCGTCTCG
>JAJFBJ010000047.1 GCA_020697375.1 Nitrospira sp.
AGGCAGCCATGCAGGACCCTGCCGTCAGATCGAACGCGAATGAGTTGCAGGAACGCAGCCATGTCTTGCAAGCGGCGCAAGCCGACGTCGAGCGGCTCTACGCCCGATGGGCCGAACTTGAGGAGAGACGAGCAGAGACCGTGCCTGGTTCGTGAGCAGCCGTCGGTTTATTGCTGCCGGCTCAACTACTGGGTCCGGCAGATAAGGCGTCGATGCGCCTCTTCCGCATGTACCTCATCAAAGTTTCATGCATTCTTTAGCGAATTTTCATGTTGACGACGTACTATCCCGCCTCGTGGAGTGAGGCCCGTTTGTCCTGCGCCTTTGTCTGCGAGGCCATGCCGAACCGGCAGAGAAGGCACAGGCAGCCTCAACTACAACTGTCATTGCTTCGATGGTGGCCAGACTCGATCGATGGGCTGGCTGCCTCTGCTCTTACGGATCGCGCCTCGAAGCTATCATTTCGTTCTACAGCGATGGCATGTGACCCCTGTTGCATGATCGACAGAAGAAAGGGAATGACCGAATGCGTATCGCTCATGTCAGCCCGTTTTTCGAGGAAGTGTCGGCCGATGCCGATGGTGTGGAAGGAAGAGGCGTCGCGTTTCTGGCGAAGGGCCTGACCCGGTTCGGTCATGATGTCACGGTGTTTGCCAGTGGGGGAAGCAGCGTATCGGGTACGTTGGTACCTATCGCCCACCAGGCGCTGCGGCACTATCCCTCTCCGAAACGCCATCTCTCGGAAGGGTTGGCGTTTCTCGCGCTCGAAAAGGCATTCTCTACGGCCTCGCCCTTCGATCTCATTCATGTGCATGCGGGATTTGCCGCCTTTCCGTTGATGCGCCGTAGCCCGGTCCCCATCATGGCGACGGTGTATGGCCCATTGGATGCGCCTGAAGTCCTCAAGGTCTATCGCGAGTTCAAGGAATTGGCCCTCGTGGCGACTTGTGCGGAACAGGTCCGGCAATGTCCCGAGCTGAACTGGCAGGCCATCATTCCCTGGAATTTTTCACTGCAGCGAGAAGGCGCATTTGGAGCGGAGCCCGGATCCCTCGTTGAGACCGCGATGGCCTACACGGCGGTCTACGATCGCGTGATCACGGCATCGATCACTCGTCGGCGAGCGGTTTTGCTTGGCTACTCCCTTCAAGAAGCGGAGAGCCGCCTTGGATGACCTCATGGCGGCCTAAAATCCCTCTTTCTTCCCTCACAGTAACTCTGATAGAAGTCTTGCATGTTGGAATTGCTTGGGCTCGGCGCGATTGCCGGTGTCATTCCTGTTTATCTCGGCATTTTCGCGGCATTGCTGCTTGGCAAAGTCTTGCCGCGTACCTGGGAAGGCGCACTCATCGGTGTCGCGACCGGGGTCTTGGTCTATCTCTTTTTCGATCTCATGCACGAGGCTGTCGAGCTGACGGGCGCGCGCGACGGACTCTCGTGGATCCTGTTTCTCGGAAGCCTCGGATTGAGTTTGATCGGGTTGGTGGCGTTGGAGTCCAGTCAGGTATTCGCCGGCCGATCCGGAAACCGGGTACTGTCCCTTCCCTATATGATCGCGGTGGGGATGGGATTGCACAATCTCGGCGAGGGCCTCGCGATCGGCGCGAGCTACGCGAGCGGGCAGTGGGCCCTGAGCATGTTGCTGGTGACGGGATTCGGCCTGCACAACGGCACTGAAGGATTCGGTATCGTGGGGGCGGCCGGCAAAACGCCGATCTCCGGCCGTGATGTGCTGTTGCTGGGACTGATCGCCGGAGCGCCGACCTGCATCGGAACGTTCCTCAGCGGTCAGGGGCTGTCTCCCTATTTCTCCATTTGCTTTTATACGCTGGCAGCGGGATCACTGCTGTACGTGATTCTCTCGCTCACGGCCATGTCTTACACCGCGACGCGCCGCCTGCAGGTTGCGGTGGGAATGTTCTTCGGCATCAGTCTCATGTTTGTCACCGCCATGATCCTGACGCTTGTCAGTGGTATCCGCAGCTGACATACCTCCACGCGTCCTTTCTGTTCCCATACGAGTCAGCTCATCTCACTCGCCTCATCGTTGAAATGCCGGAGGTGACTTTCGAAACGGCGCGGTACTCATGGACAGAGCATGGCGGATCTATCCGGCATTGAATTGACCCCGCGCAGGTCGGTTGTGTATAAAATGACTGCCGGTTTAAAGGTGTGATTTTTTTCGGGAGGCGTTCATCATGGCGGTACGGGAATTTCACGACGGTGCCAAGGATGGCTTGGAGGCCTTGGAGCCTCTCGACCCCGACAAGATTCATTCTTTTTCTGAGCTGCTGGAGGCGATGAGGAAGACGGCATTCGGCGGGAGACGGCTCGGAGAGGCCTATGAAACCCTCGCTGCGATGGTCGACGATCCCGAATGCAAAGTCGTCCTGACGCTCTCGGGCGCCATGACCATCGCCAAAATGGGCAAGATCATCAGCACGATGATCGATCGCGGCATGGTGCAGGCCATCGTCTCGACCGGCGCGCTGGTGGCGCACGGTTTGAGTGAATCGGTCGGCAAGGTCCACTATCGTCACGACGCATCTTCCAGCGACGAAGAATTGTTTCAAAAAGGTTATAACCGCGTGTACGACACGCTCGAAATGGAATCGAATCTCAACTATGTCGAGCATGTCGTCTCCAGGACCTTGAAACGCCTCAATACCGATCAGCCCTTGTCGTCCCATCTCTTGACCAGGGAATTGGGTAAGACATTGACGGAAGAGTTCGAAGGTCCCGGCATTCTCAAGAGCGCCTATGTGAAACAGGTGCCGGTGTATATTCCTGCGTTCACCGATTCCGAAATGGGCCTCGATGTGGGCACCTGGGCCATGGGGAAGAATATTGATTGGGCCCGCGGCCAAACGAAGGAGGGCGGGGATCTGGCGGTATTGCGCGCCCTGCACCAGACTTGCCCGTTGTTCAATCCCTATCTCGACCTCAATCACTATGCGGAGGAAATTCTGGGCTCCACGCGGCTCGGCATTTTCACCATCGGCGGCGGGGTCCCACGGAATTGGGCTCAACAGGTCGCGCCCTATATTGAAATCGGGAATGCGCGCCTGGGGTTGAATGTGAGGCCGCCGCGCTTTCACTATGGGGTCAGGATCTGTCCGGAACCGGATTACTGGGGCGGGCTGAGCGGTTGCACCTATCAGGAAGGCATCTCATGGGGTAAATTCGTGCCGCCTGCCGAAGGCGGCCGCTTTGCCGAAGTCTTGAGCGATGCCACACTGGTGTGGCCCTTGCTCATGCTGGGATTGCTGGAACGAAGCCGCACGAAGAGCGCTTCAGCATGACCGTCGTAAAGGGCTGGCCGGCGAAGCTCAGTGCGCCGCTCATTCTGCTCCTGCTCGTGGCCGGCACTGCGGTGGCGGCGAGCGCGCCGGTGGTCGATAGTCGTATGCGGGGCCAGGTGGATGCACCCGTGACGATGATCGAGTATTCGGACTTTACCTGCGGCTATTGCCTCAAATTCTTCAAGGAAACGTGGCCAAGGATTCAGGCGCGGTATGTCGAGACCGGCAAGGTCCGTTTCCTCTACAAGGATTATCCTCGCGCCGATCAAGGTCCCGGGCTGACCGCTGCCCTCGCGGCTCGCTGCGCCGGAGATCAGGGCGCCTATTGGCCGATGCACGACCGGTTATTTTCCGCGGACGGGCGGCTGGACGCAGACATCTACACACAACATGCCAAGACGATCGGTCTCAATCAATCCCAGTTCCGGCAATGTTTGCGCGATGCTCCGCACGTGCAGGCCATTTTCCAAGACCGGAAGGAGGCGAATGCATGGGGTTTCCGAGGAACGCCAGGGTTTGTGCTGATGCGCACGACCCAGGAGCCGACCGTCAAGAACCCGGCGATTGCGATTCCCGGCGCCTTCCCGTTCGAAGCTTTCGAGGAAGAAATCGAGAAGTTGCTCTCCTCTGCGGGGTCGAAACCGAAGTAAATGCTCGAGGCAGAAAAGGAAGCAGCGCTATCAGCCTTTGTGAGTCGATTATCGTCTAGCCAGGAAAGAGGAAACCGCACTATGGGGTCGAAACAAGCCTTTTGGTCTGTGCCTGTGAAGGAAGGGCAGCCTGATCTGTGGGTCTGCATGTCCTGTTTGGAGGAAGCGTTCTACCGAAAAGTTCCCATGCCCGATTGTCCCACATGCCATGGCGTGTCTACCTACGAAGCCTTTACCTTGGCCGCGATTCAGGATTGGGGAACTGAAGAACTGATCGCCAAGGCACAGGCCGCTCAGAGCGATGAAGAAGCGCTTCGTATCGCTGTCCCCGCTTCTCCTCCCTTGGAGTCGGTGCCGTAGCGATCCCTTCTCTCGCGGAGTTGATCCGTTGGACAATGCACGCCCATTTCTAATCGGCGGCCGGTGGCATCACACCACTGCGGCCGTCCCCATACGAAACCCCTACAACGGCGAGATCATTGCCCACGTCTGCCACGCCGGTCCGACCGAAGCGGCGATGGCCGTGCAGTCTACCGTCGAAGGCGCCGTTGCGATGCGCGAGCTGTCGAGCTATGCGCGAGCCACGATTCTTCAGAAGGCCGCGCAGTCACTCCAGGCACGTCAGGAAGAGTTTGCGCGCGCGATGACGGGAGAGGCCGGCAAGCCTCTGACCGATTCGCGCCGGGAGGTCGGCCGTGCCATTCAGACCTTCACGGTTGCCGCCGAAGAGGCAAAACGAATCGGCGGCGACGTGGTGCCGCTGGATTGGTCGCCCGGAATGGAATCGCATTGGGGCATCACGCGGCGGTTTCCCATCGGGCCGATTCTCGGCATCACTCCTTTCAATTTCCCGCTGAACCTCGTCGTCCATAAGGTGGCTCCGGCCCTGGCGGCGGGCAATTCGATCCTGATCAAGCCTGCCCCGCAGACTCCCTTGACGGCACTCATGCTCGGTGAATTGTTGATCGAGGCCGGCGTTCCGCCTGGAGGCCTCAACGTGCTGCCCTGCGATAACTCCACGGCTGAGCAATTGGTGATCGAGCCGAGATTCAAGTTGCTCAGCTTTACCGGGAGTGCTCCGGTGGGCTGGATGTTGAAGGAGAAATGCGGCAAAAAGAAAGTGGTGCTCGAGCTGGGCGGCAACGCCGCGGTGATCGTCGAACCGGATGCCGACCTGGATCATGTGGTGCAACGTTGTGTGGCCGGAGGGTTCAGCTATGCCGGACAAACCTGCATTTCAGTGCAGCGGATTTTCGTGCATGAATCGGTCTCGGCGGCTTTTACCGATAGGCTGGTTTCCCAGGTGCGGCGGCTTCAAACGGGAGATCCGGCCGACGAGCGCACCGTTGTCGGTCCGTTGATCGACGTCGGCGCGGCCCAACGCATCGAAAATTGGATCGGAGAATCCGTGGCGCAAGGAGCACGGCTTCTGTCTGGGGGGACTCGAACGGGATCACTCGTTCAGCCGGTCGTGTTGTCTCAGGTAACGGCCACGATGAAGGTGTCTTGCCGGGAAGTTTTCGGCCCGCTGGTGAGCGTCACTCCCTACCGTGACTTCGACGCAGCGCTGAAGTCGGTGAACGAGTCGGATTACGGTCTGCAAGCCGGAGTCTTTACTCAACAGGTGGGACGCATTTTCCAAGCGTTCGAGGGGCTGGAGGTCGGCGCAGTCCTGGCAAACGAGATTCCCACCTTCCGTGCGGACCATATGCCCTATGGAGGAGTGAAGGATTCGGGGATCGGCCGCGAAGGTGTTCGGTATGCCATCGAAGACATGACGGAGACGAAACTGCTGGTCATGAATCTTCGCCGACCCTGATAGAATTGAACCGGCCACAAAAAAACCACGCCGCTATATTGCGCATACAGCACAAACTTGATACAACTTCCGCCCGTATAGCCGCATCATTACGCGCGCCGGTGAAGGTCCGTGACAATCATTCGACCACTCATGTTGGAGTGATTTCGACGAGGGATGAAGGGGGAGCGTATACATGGTACCGACACACATGTTCCTGACGCGAGGCGTCGGGATGCACAAGGAAAAGCTGGCCGCGTTCGAGCAGGCCTTACGAAGCGCCGGCGTGGCCTACTGCAACCTCGTCAGCGTCTCGTCGATTCTTCCTCCCAATTGCAAAATCCTTCCGCGCAAGCGCGGCGAAAAACTGCTGAACCCGGGTGAAATCACCTTCTGCGTCATGGCCAGGTCGGAAACGAATGAGCGCAACCGGTTGATCTCCGCGTCCATCGGGTTGGCCATTCCGACCGATCGCGATACGTATGGCTATCTCTCCGAGCACCATGCCTATGGCGAGACGGACGAGGAGTCAGGCGAATACACCGAGGACCTGGCCGCGCAAATGTTGGCCACCACGCAAGGTATCGAATTCGATCCCGATGTCGCCTGGAAAGAGCGCGAGCAGGTGTTCAAGGTGGGCGGGAAAATCGTTCGGACGCTGAATATCACGCAATCGGCGGTCGGCCGCCCCCATCGGTGGACATGCGTCATAGCGCTGGCGGTATTTATTCCCACAGAAAATATTCCCAAGAGTCTCCGGAACCAGGACTGACGGCGGGCGGTTATGGCGCTCCCATCTGGATGGCTCGGGCAGAGCGACAACTTTCTCGGCATCGACGAGCCCTGGTGTCATCCCGAGCTCGCCGGGGTCTACGTACTTCCCGCTCCCTACGAACATACCTCGAGTTATATCCTCGGGTCCGATAAAGGACCATCCGCCATCATCGAAGCGTCCCAGCAGGTCGAGTTGTACGATGAGACGCTGCGGTACGAACCCTATCGCGAATGGGGCGGCGTGGCCACGGCCGCCGGCCTGAACCTAGACGGCCTCGTCGATGGACCGGCCGTGCAGGCCATTCAAAACTTCGTGGAGCCGCATGTCGGCCGGGGGAAATTTCTCGTCACCTTGACCGGTGAACATACCGGCGCGCTGGGGGCGATTCGCGCGCATGCGCGGGCCTATCCGGCGATGTGCGTCGTGCAGATCGATGCCCATGGCGATCTCCGCCAGGCCTATCAAGGGAATCCTTTCAGCCATGCCAGCGTCATGGCGCGCGTGGTTCAGGACGGGCTTCCGCTGGTGCAGGTCGGCGTCCGTTCGATCAGCCCGGAGGAAATCGACCTGATCGAAACGACCTCTCGAATCACTACGTTTTTTGCGGACTCGATTCTAGATCCCTCCGGTCCTTACGAGGGGAAAGCCGCCAGATGGATTCCGGACATTCTGGCATCCTGCACCGGTCCGGTATATCTCACGTTCGATTGCGATGGACTCGATGCCTCGCTCGTGCCGGCGCTTGGGACGCCTGAGCCGGGCGGCTTAGGGTGGTACGACACTCTTGCACTCGTTACCGCGCTGGCCAAGGGTCCAGGAATCGTGGGCATGGACATCAGCGAAATCGCGCCCATTGAAGGATTCGTCGCTCCCCAATTCTGTATCGCCAGACTGATCTATCGCATGCTCGGCCGGATCCGTGCCGGCCGGCGCGTCCACTAGCAGGTGTCGAAAAGGGCCTCCAGCGCCGTTTTCGCGTCGCTCAGACATTCAACGTAGGGGCTCAAGGTAGGTCTCATCTCTTCACCCTCCCATTCATATCGTGATGCGTATCAATAAGTTCTTTACGGAACAGGGATATTGTTCGAGAAGAGAAGCTGATCGGTTGATTGCCGATGGACGGGTGACGATCAACGGCCGGGTGGCCCGGCTTGGCGATCAGGTATCAGCCCAGGATGTGGTGGCGCGCGATGGCACGGTCGTTCATGGAGACAATCACGCCATTTATATCAAGTATCACAAACCGGTCGGGGTGACGACGACCACTGAATTGCATGTCCGGCGGAACATCATCGCTGAAATCGGGCATGCCGCCAGGATTTTCCCGATCGGGCGTCTCGATAAGGATTCCTCCGGCCTCATTCTTCTCACGAACGACGGCGATATCGTAAATGAAATCCTGCGGGTCGAACATGGGCATGAGCGCGAATACCAGGTCGAGGTGGATCGGGAGGTTGACGAGGCGTTTCTCGGGCGCATGTCTCAAGGAGTGATGATTCTGGGTGTTCGTACGAGACGCTGTGCCCTGGCCCGTCTTGGCGCTCGCCGCTTCCGCATCATTCTTACGGAAGGACGAAATCGTCAAATTCGGCGCATGACTCAGACGCTCGGCTACCGGGTTGTTGCGCTGCATCGCGTGCGAATCATGCACATCACCATCGAGGGATTGCAGGCGGGTCAGTGGATGGATCTGACTGCGGAGGAGCGCGGAGGGCTCTTTAAGGCGCTCGGCCGACCGGTCGATCGTTGAGGTGAGAGGCAAGGCAGCGTGGTGATCAGTCGGTGCGCAGGGCAGGAGTCGGTCGGTCATGGGGAAGATTCAAGGGCAATTCCGGTCCGGCCGTTTCTTCCTGTCTGTTCGTGGACGCTTCGCGAGCGAGACGTACGGCTCAGAAACAGATTCAAAAGGGCAATAAAGAAACTCCCCCCGACGATCCAGTAACTCGTCGTGCGGATCGTTTTGGTGCCCTGATCGCGCATGTCCCTTGCGACCTCTGCCACGGTTTCCAGCAGCCGGTCGAGCGCCAGGCTCACCTGCATGACTTTCGGCCCTCCGTTGTCGGCGGCATGAATTTCGGCTTTCCGCCGCAATTCCGCCGCTTCCGCCGCGGAGTTCGCGGACCATTCCAAGGCTAGTAGATCTGTCGTTTTGCTGGCCATGGAAAAGTACTGGTCGAGGCTTTCACGAACCGCCAGAATATCCTTCTCCTCGCTTCTGCCGCTGCGGGATACGCGCAGGCCTGCCGCGGCATACCGATCCACGGCATGTTGTATGCGTGCCCGTTGCATCGGCAGGGACTCGATGATTCGTTCAAAGGTTTTTTCATCCTCTGCCTCAAGCGACCGAATGATCGTATTGCGATAGCGTATGACGTCCGCCGAGATATGGGCGAGGTCTGCCGCGCCGAGGGTGTATTCGGTATACATGATGCGCAAGTCTTGGTCGATCAGGCTCAGTGATTGGCCACTGATCCATCCCAACAGTGCGATCAGGATGCTGATGATCCATTCATTGGTTTCCGGGAAGGGTCTCTTCAGGCGTGAAAGCAGCGACACGGCTGTCCTTTTCGTCGGGTGATACGGAGCACAAGTAGCGAATTCTTTGGCTGTCAGTCTAGCAGATCGGGTGGAAAGAAAGAAGGCAAGACCTGTTTGACGCGGAATGGCGCGCCAGTCGAGCGCCACGCGCCGCTCCACCCGATCAGGCGATTTCAGGGCGGTCGTAGACGAAGAATGGTCCAGGCGGAAGGGGTGGAAACGATAGGACCTATAGGCCCATACAAACGAGGTGCTGAGGATCTCGCTAACGGGCCGTTCACAAAGCCCCCAGCGGCGTTCTCTCGGCGCCCAGCGGCTCACCGTACGGCCATGGGAGAGAGCCTGTCTCTACGCTTCGCCTCATCGCTTGCTGCGGCCTTGCTGGACGGCCTTTCTGAACAGCCTGCGGACGATTCCGAGGGAGACTGTGACTGTCTCAGCCTCCACGTTTCCGTAGTGCGCCAGCAGTTTGTCGACAGCCTGCTAGTTCAGGAGAATCCGGCGGTCGATATGTGAGGTCAGGTTGGGATCGTTGGAGATGAAGACCACGGACCAGGGCTCTTCTTTACTGCAGAGGCGCCGGAGAATTGTCTCGCGTGTCGTAGGATGCATATTGTGGAGGATGCCCTCGAAGATGAGCAGTTGCGGCCGGCCCAGGATCGCTCGCGCGATCAGAATACGTACGATCTGCGTGGGGGCAAAGATTTTACCGCCGGTCCGGATATGGGTTTTCAGACCTTGAGGCAAGGCATCGACTTCTTCTTCGA
Source organism: Nitrospira sp. (assembly GCA_020697375.1). The sequence goes on from JAJFBJ010000047.1 coordinate 9,831, forward strand.
GCTCCGTAAAGCGGAGCGCCCACCGCACATCGTTATAGGGAATATAGTCTCGGCCAAGCACGATATTGTCTTCGAGGGTCCCCTCGAACAACGAAAGCTGCGAATCCAGAATGAAGCCTCTGAACCGGTTGACGGAGTCAGGATTGAGGTGCCGGAGGTCGACCCCGTTGTAGCGGATCACGCCGGCCGTGGGTGAGTCCAATCCGGCCAGTATGCGGGCCAGCGCGGTTTTTGCCGGTGTCGTGTCCGCGTAAATGCCGATCTTTTCACCAGGGGTGACTTCCAGATTGAAGTCCTCGAACACGGCCTGTCCACCGGCGGGCGCGAACGCCAGATCCTTGCAGGTCATCCGAATGCCGTGGACAGTCGGATCGGGTAGGGGAATCGACAGGGTCGCGATATCCTGATCTTTCGGCAATGAAAATAAAAAGTTCAGTTCAGTCAAGGCCGTCAGAAAATAATAGATATGTCCCATCCGTTTCACGACGCCGTCGAAGCTCGACAGCATGCCGCTCACGACCACTTCCGCGGCGACGAATTGTCCGAGCGTCAACTGGCCGATGCTGAGAAGCCAGCCGGCCGTGGCGATGAGACCGCCATGGGCGACGGCTTGCCATCCCAATGAACTGAGGTATTGCCGGATCAGCACTCCGAACCTTGTCCGGCGCACGGCCATATAGGCATCCAGAAGCTGGTCAGTTTTACTGATCAGGAGCGTCTGGCTGTCGGTTGATTTAAAGTGCAGCAGGTTATCGCCGATTTCCTGAAACCAGTGCAAGGTATCGTATTTCGCGTGTGAGAGGTGTAGGTCGGCTTCAGGGCCGCCATGGCTCAGCAGAAAGAACACGACGAAGAATCCGACCAGCAGGAGGGCGTTATACAGAAGAAAATAGGGATGATAGAAAACCAGAATGGTCATACCCACCGCGCCGCCGACGATGATGTTGATCAAATCGACCAGCAGCACGGAGGCCGCCCGTTGCATCAACACGGCTTCAACGAATAGATTTGCAAACCGGGGGTGAAATTCTTGATAGCGGACATAGGGGAGCTGTTGAGCCATCGCGATGGCGACCCGGGCGAAGATGCGCCGCTCCAGGACTTCCACGGCATAATACTGCAAGGCCCGAAAGGCGCCCACGAATAATAATGTCGTGACCATGACCGCCGCGAGGGTGACGATGGTGATGGGCTGAATCGCGAAGGCAAAGGTATTGACGAGCTCCTGGACCGTGAGGGGAACGATCAGCGCAAACAGTCCGATGACGATCGAATAAGAGAAGATGAGGCCTAGGATGCGCCGTTCCAATTGGAACGCCTGGCTGAGATGGCTGACGACTGTCTGAAACAGATTGTTGTGGTTATGAGGATGGTCTTGAGCCATGCGTGCTACCCCTGCCAAGACCTGATTCGGCGATCAGCGCAGATTGCAACATGCCACTATTTGGAAAGGCTTGATCCGATTCGATAGTTGACCGGCACGGCGGACGGATTGCTTCTTGCCCAGACGCCAGTCGCCCACTGGTACAGGGCCAGAGCCTTCTGATAATCCGCTTTGGCCCGTACGAGCTGCATTTCCGAGTCGACTGAATTCCGTTCGCGCAGATTGACAAACAGCACGCTGGTAGCGCCTAAGCTGAAGCGGAACCGCTCGCCTTCCTCCAGGGTCTTGGCCATACGGAGCGACTCGGTGGCCGCAGCGACCCGTTCCTTCGCCCGTTCGATCGCCGACAGGGCATTGTCGACATCCACGACCACCTGCTGCTCGCGGAACTTCTGAACCAGGACCAGGCGGTCGGCCTGCGCCTGCGCTTCCAACACTTCACCGCGGCTTCTCCGTTGCAGGATCGGCATGCGCAGTTCCACTCCAAACCGATAGCCCAGCCCGAGCGCGAATTTTTCCGGAGCACGCGCAGGCGCGGCCTCCACGTCGAGACTCGGCAAAAGATTGTTCTTGGCCAGTTCCAAGTCGATATTGTTGATTTTGGCTTCGATATCGACCTCACGAATTTCGGGTCGATCGGTTTTCGCTTGCAGTTTGTCGGCTTTGACGATTTCAGCGGTCGGGGCGGCAGACGCAGGTGGAAAATCCGGAGCTCGATCGAGTTGAGGCGTGGTCGGTGTCTGATTCTCCCATAGGAACATCGACATTTTGTACTGTTCTTGTTCCACGGCCCGCTGCGCGCTGATGGCGACTTCACGTCTGCGCTGGACTTCCTGGCCCGCTTCGACCACGTCGAGAGGCGCCACAGCTCCGGCTTTGGCTCTTCCTTCCACTTGCCGGAGCCGCTCCTCCGCGACGCCGAGCGCCCGGCGTTGCACGTCCACGAATTTCGCCACCGAGACCCAATCCCAAAACTGGGTGGCCGCCGCAAGGAACAGGTCCTGTCGAGTTTGGGAAATCTTCACTTCGGCACGAGGATCGGCCAATTGGGAGCGCTGGTACTCCGCATTTTCCGGATTGACCATGAGGCCTTTGAGGAGTGGCATGAAGCCGCCGAGAATGACCTGTTGATTGCCGTCGCCGAAGGAGAGGTCGGGGATTCTCGCGTCGCCGATCGCCTGGCGAAAGCCCGCGCTGCCGCGAAACCCCCAGGGATGGCGCGCTTCAATCAAGGTATCGTTGAATCCGACGCTTTGCGTGTTCGTGCTGTCCTTGGGGAGAAATCGTTCGATTTCGGTATCATTGACCACGACCGGTTCGAAGGCGCCCAAGGCCTTGAGCATTTTGCCGCGAGCCGCTACTTTTTCAGTTCCGGCGCCCTTCAGCAGTGGATGGGATCGATCGATCCACGCCAGCACTTCATTCAACGAAAACGGTATAGGCGGGAGCGATTTCGGCTTCGCCGGGGTTTCGGCGGCCATGCTGCCTTCCGTCAGCCAACAGAGCGCACAGGCTGCGACAATGAATAGCCGGACATGTTTCTTCATGAGGCGCACTCCTTTTTGACTCGACAGGAGAGAGGTTGAGAATCGAAGTGCATGGACGTTTCGGTACGAACGTCGATTCAGCCTGGGACGGATTACTTGGCTCCTCGTCCGGCTTTGGGCAAAAGCGTGTCAATCAAACTCGGCGGCCCTTCCTGGTAGTCGGGCGGGAACAGGTTGAATCGACGCCATAGCTCATACCAGAGGGGGACACGATTGAGGATGACCCATCCCATGGCTTTGGTGCCTTGGCGGACATGTTCCTGCGGAGGCCATGGACGTTCTTCCTCGTCGGGGACGACCCAAAAGCGGTAGTTCCCTTTTCCATCGTCCACTTGGTCGATGACATTGATGACGCCGTTGTAGGTGCCTGCCATCAGCTCCGGCCAGGCCGGCAAGGGGATGGCGGGAATGCCATAAAAGAGAATCTTTACCTTCCGTCCGACATTGAGCAACGGCGCATCGATACCGTCGGCAACCATCGCAATGGCCTTGTCGCTACTGGTTGGAGAAATTCTGACCAGTTTTTCTCCCGGCCGCACCGTTTCCCCCGCGCCGGCTTGCGCCATCCTCACAACGGTCCCGTCGACCGGTGCAAGAATGCGGCTGGCGAGCCGCCGTTGGTTGGCGTTTGAGAGCCGTAGAGACAGGTCCGCCAATTGATCCGCGGCTCGCGCGGCGTCACTCACCGAAGCATCGCGCGCCGCCTCCGCCTCAAGGAGCCGCTGAAGCACTTCGGCGCTGATCTGATCGCGTCCAAAGTCAGACGCTTTCATGGATTGCTGAGCCGCCCTGACATTGGCTTGGGCGGCGCTGAGGTCAGCCTTGGAGGCAATGGCTTGCTGGATGGTGACTTCCAATTCACGTTGAGACGCAAGCCCTTGCTCCGCGAGCTGTCTATACCTGTCGACATTCAGCTCCGCCGTTGCGACGGCAATTTTCGCTGCTTCGACCCTTTGATAGGCTTCACGAACTTTGTTGTCCGCTTCCTGTACACGCGCTCCTGCCGAGGGGACCGCGGCCTTCACGAGGTTGCGCATTTCTTTGATGCGCTTATCCAGTTGATCGGCGCGGCTCAAAGCGGCCCTTCGGGTGTCTTCCAATGCCGTTTTCCGTTGTTCCAGCAAGTTCAGCAGGTCCGGGGCCATGAAGGTAGGGTCGTAGTCGTCGAGTTCAAGAATCACGTCCCCTGCTTTGACCCGCACGCCTTCGAAGACGTGCCACTTCTTGATGCGGCCGGTGATCTGCGCCTCGATGTCTTGCGGGCGATTCGATGGCGCATAGGCCGAAAGCTGCCCGCTCACCGTGATGGTTTGGGTCCAGGGGACAAAGGCCACGATCAGAACGAAGAGCCCGACTAGGAGTAGGGCGAGACGCGAAGAGAAGCGAAGACGTTCGGGGATTTGGACGGCTTCCCAGGATTGCAACTTCGTCGATGTGGCGAAATCATCGACGGCCAGTTCATCCAGCCCGGTGCGATGGGTGACGAGGGAGCGAAATTTTGTCTTGAGCCCTTCACGAATGCGCTGCACGTGTCCCCCTTCAGGGCACAGTCGACTGCGGGAAACCGCTGGTTATCATAGTGGATTGTCGAGGACTTGGTCAATTCAATGGGCGGTTTTGCCGGTGAACCGCTTGACCCTTCGACTGCGGAACAGCTAAGGTTTGCTCCCGGTCAGCCGACCTTCATCCACAGGTGAACCTCGCATGGCGATCAGCAATACAGTGAGTCGGGCTTCTGTCGGGGTGCTCGGCGGTAGCAAGTCCGACTTTCCCATTCTTGAGAAAGCGGCGGCCATGTTGAGCGAGCTCGGGATTCCCAATGAGCTGCTGGTGGTATCGGCCCATCGCACACCTGATCGCCTCTTTGCCTATGCGGAACAGGCAGCGGAGCGGGGCATTCAGGTCATTATTGCAGGAGCGGGGGGCGCGGCTCACCTTCCCGGAATGCTGGCCGCCAAGACGCAGTTGCCCGTGATCGGGGTCCCCATTCCTACCGAAAACCTCCGCGGCTTGGATTCCCTGTTGTCGATCGTGCAGATGCCCAGGGGTATTCCCGTCGCAACGGTCGCCATCGGCGCAGCGGAAAACGCCGCGCTTCTGGCTGCACAGATCCTCGCTTTGCATTCGGCGACCATCAGAAAACGAGTGGAAAAATTCCGTGCCTCGCAAACGCAGGCGGTGCTCGATTCGCAAGATGATGCCCGGTTGGCGCCGCCTTTTCTGGCGACACGAAGCCAACGCACGAGACGTCGATCGTGAGCATGGCGGTCATCGATCCTGGCGCGACCCTGGGGATGCTTGGCGGGGGGCAGCTCGGTGCGATGTTCGCAACGGTGGCTCGCCGCATGGGGTACCCAGTGGCGGTGTGGGACCCCGACGCCGAAGCGCCCGCCCATCGCCACGCCGACTATTCACTGATCAGGCCATTCTCCGACGCGGCGTCCCGTAAAGATTTTGCGCAGCATGTCCGCGCCGTGACGTACGAATGGGAAAATGTGCCGAGCGAATTGTGCCGGCAGTTGGAACTCGATGTGCCGGTCCGGCCGTCAAGCCGGGTCCTCTCCGTCATTCAGGATCGAATCGAACAAAAAACCTTTCTGCAGGCTCACGGACTGGCCGGGCCGGCATTTCACAGAATATCATCGCCGGAAGAACTCGGCGGGCACATCGCGTTCGGATACCCGCGCGTCTGCAAGACCGCGACAGCCGGTTACGACGGGAAAGGCCAATGGAAAATCAACGATGTCGAAAATTCTCGAATGGTGCAACAGGAACTTGCCAAGACCATGACGTCAGGTTCGCGCTGGATCTTGGAAGAATTCATTGCCTTTGAGCGCGAACTCTCCATCTTGGTCGTGCGAAGCCACGATGGGACGATGCGGACGTACCCGCTGGCCGAAAATATCCATGAGGAAAGCATGCTCCGTCAGACAACGGTGCCGGCCGATGTTCCCGCGACGGTCGCTGAACAGGCTGCGACGATGGCGAGAAGTGCGGTGCAGGCGTTAGATGGTGTCGGAATGTTTTGCGTGGAGCTGTTTCTCATGGCCGACGGAGGCGTGCTGATCAATGAAGTGGCGCCAAGGCCGCATAATTCCGGTCACTACTCGCTCGATGCCTGTACGGTGTCGCAGTTCGAACAGCAGGTACGCACTCTCTGCGGTTTGCCGCTCGGAGAAGTGCGTCTGCTCAGTCCCGCGGTCATGCTCAATCTGATCGGCGATGAAATCTCGTTCGCCACGACCTCGCCCTCGGCGCAAGTGTTATTGCGCGAGCCCGGGGCGGTGCTGCACCTCTATGGGAAACGTGTCATTCGACCGAAGCGGAAAATGGGGCACATCACATTCCTGGCTTCCACCAGCGCGGATGCCCTCGCGAAAGCGTCGGCCTTCCGAGCCTGTCTTGCCGCGTCTCGCCTCTGAGGAACTGCACTTCTGCCATCGCGACGCTCCTATCAGTCGTCCCATCTCGAACATACACGAGTGTGGAATCCCAGGCCTCGGTCAACCAACGCGTAGCGGTTCAGCCACCCGGCCTGCCGCTCCTCCTGTGTGCCGGCCCGGCCACGCTCATGTGGTGAGTGACTGTTCGTTTTTGTGATATGCAATCGAACGATACGGCCCTTTAGGACCAACCCTTTGGGGTCAGTGCTCTTGAAATGCGGTGACTTGCCTTTTTCTGAGAGAGGGTATGGGACTTGCTGATAATCCAGCCGGTCTCACATTTCACTGAAGGCAGGATTATGAGCGTGACATTGTCCTCCGCTGAATTCGACCAAACCTTGCAGCACTCAGCCATGCGAGGCCTGGCTCGTTGTCTCAATCACCCCCGATCGCGAACCATGTTTCTGCAGGGGCTTGTCGCAGGCATTCTTTCCTACGAATTGTTGATCGGCAATGAAACGATATTCGGGCCTGCGGTGAGCCGAACGATGACGGCCAGCCTGATTCTGGTCAGCGGTGGCATCATGCTGTTGCCGCGAAACCTTCTGGAGAGCGTCTGGTTTCCAGGCGCGTTGATCAGCCTCAACACGGTGCTGGTGACGGGAACGATTTACCTATCCGGGAACGCCAGCTCGGAGTTGTATCTCACCTATTTTCTTCTTGTCCTGATTGCGTCCTCGGCTCCGTCGCTGAGACAGCTCCTGGGCCTCTCGCTGGTGGTCTGCACGGGATATGGTGTATTGGTGTACGAACATGCGATGCAGTCGGGCGCCCTTGCCGTGGGGCACGTCCTGGGCATTCCCATATTGCTGATTATGGCGGTGTTTTATGGAGTGACACTTGAAACGGTCGCCAACGAGCGTCGGCGAAGTCGCTGTTTGCAGGAAGACGTGCAGGGTTTGAAGCAGTCCGAACAGGCGCTGGAGGAGCGCCGGGCACAGCTGGCCATGCGCGTGCAAGGCTTGAAACAGGGACTCTCCCGGGCGAACCAAGAAATCCGTCAAGGCATGGTTGAGCGGACGGGACTGGAGCGGCAGCTTCGGGAAGCCCAGAAGTTCGAGGTGGTGGGTCGCCTGGCTTCCAGGTTGGCGCATGAATTCAATTTGGTGACGGCGGTCATTGGAAATAGGACCGGCGTGATTTTGTCAAGGCTGAGGCCGGAAGATCCGTTGCAAGCTCCGGTGCATGACATGTTCAGGAGCGGGGAACGGGCTGCGGCATTGACGGCACAGCTCCTGGCGCTGAATAGCCATGAACCGACGGTTCGGGACACGCTGTCGCTTGGGCCGGCGATTGAAACGATGCGAGAAACACTCCAAGGATTGCTTCCCGATGAAATCGGCTTGCATGTGGCAAGCGACTCTCCAACCGCCTTAGTGGAGATCAGTTACGACCGGCTGGAACAGGTCTTGTTTCATCTGGTCGCCAATGCGCGGGATGCGATGCCGGATGGCGGTCGCATAGATATCTCGCTGCAGGTCATCACAGGCGAGGCTCTCCCTATTGAACAACTGGAAAAGAATCCACGGAAACGCATGGCACGGATTGCCGTCAGCGACAGTGGCCGTGGAATGACCTTGGACGTTCAATCGCACATGTTCGAGCCTTTTTTTTCGACCAGGGAAGACAAGACCGGTCTCGGCCTGACTTGCGTGTATGGAATCACCAGACAAGAGGGAGGCGCGATCGAAATAGAAAGTCAGCCCGGACAGGGAACGACGGTGCGTCTCTATTTCCCTCTGATGGAGCGAAACGGTGCGTTGCGTGACACGAAGGTCATCCGCGAGTGTCTCTCAAATGGAGCCGAAACGGTGCTGCTCGTTGAGGAGGACGAAATCTCCAGGAAGCTTGCGCGATCGACGCTTCAGCGCCATCGATATCAGGTGCTGGAGGCGGGGTCCGGGGTGGAGGCATTGGTGGTGGCCCACCAGTATGGGGCGCCGATCCATCTCATAGTCACCCATCTTTCGATGGCCGAGATCAGCGGACGGGAGTTGGCCAAGCGCCTGGTGCTTCAACATCCCAAGATGAAGGTATTGTTTCTGTCCGGATTCCCGGAGGAGACGATGACGATTCATCGAATCAATAAAAAATACTTCTTGCAGCGGCCCTATCAGCAACAGGCATTGGCCGGGAAGGTCCGAGAGTTGCTGGATACGTAATGGAGTCGGATGTTAATACCGCCATGAAGTGGGGCGCGCAGGCGTAAAAAATCGTACCTCCGGTCGTTTGAAGAAACCGATCAGCACCATCCCAGCGATGAATCCACCGATGTGAGCGAAGAATGCCACCCCGCCTCCTTGGGATCCCGGGCTCAATCCTCCGCTCAGAAGCTGCATCACGAACCAGAATCCCAACACGATGCCGGCCGGCACATAGGTCATGCCGACGACCGGTGCGAGCAGCAGCACTCGGGCATGCGGAAAGAGCAGGAGGTAGGCGCCCAGAATTCCGGAAATGGCGCCGCTGGCTCCGACCATCGGGATAGTAGACGTCGGTTCGGTCAGGGCATGGCTGAGTGCCGCCAAGGTACCGCAGGCTACATAAAATACGATGAACCTTGCATGGCCCATGACATCTTCGATGTTATTACCGAAGATCCATAGGTACAGCATGTTGCCGATGAGGTGCATCCAACTGCCATGCAGGAACATGCTTGTCACTACGGTCGAGTAAGCGGGAATGGCCATCATCTCGGGAGGGAGTGCGGCATGGCCGAACACGACAGCGGGAATTGCGCCGAACTGATAGACAAAGATCTCCCCCGGGCCCGGGAGAAGAGAGCTTTGATAGAAAAAGATGAGGCAGCAGACGACGATGAACGCGATGGTTACGACCGGTGTGATTTCCGTCGGGTTATCGTCGTTAAGCGGCATCATACGTACACCAGGAATTGAGTCGTTTAGAGGGCCGGCCGAGGGAGCCGGGGGTTGGGAAGAAGGGAGCCGTCTTTCTGCAATGGCACCGAGAATCCGGCCGCGTGGGTATGGCCTCCTCCGCCGAATGAGGCGGCGATAGAGCCCACGTCGGTTCCCTCCTCGCGGGACCTGAGGCTGTAATATCGTTTGCCGTCGCGGTCGTGCCAGATGAGACAGAATGGAAAACGCATCGACAACCGTTCGCCGATTTGGCTGGTGAGCACTGTGCTCTGAACAACTGGGATGGTTGCTCCCTCGAAATGCATCATCACAGCCTGTGCCGCGAGTTTCGTGACGAGTTCATTCTCATAGCGGAGAATGGCCCGGCCGTCCCGTTCTAGTTCCTGCTGCTCGAAACGGTTCCATAGTTGAAAGTCGAACGGATGCGACGCGAGCGCGGCGCTGATTTCCCGGCTGTTCGGAAGCGCCCAAGTCCACAAATCCTTGTCCTGCACATAGCGAAGCAGCCAGGGCGCCGGTTCATCATGAGCCCATTCCCACCCGAGCACGGCGCCTGATTTATTCAGATCGAAATAGGCATAGGGAAGGTCGGCCAACGCCTTTTCGGCCGTGACGTGATGATCCAGGACGACGAGGCTGCCTGCGTCCTTGGCCATGGCTTCGAGGATCGGCCGGGTGTAACTGAAATCCACGATGACAATGTGTTGTCCGGTCAGGTTTGGGGGAGGCGGGTCCCCATGTTTCACGGCGACATACCGTGCGTCGGGATAACGTCTCCACAAGGCCCAGGCGGCGGCGAAACCGTCGGTACATTCCGCGTGATAGAGGATCACCGTGGGGGGAGAAGGGGAAAGTCGTCGCATGGCGGCTGCCGTCATGCGGCCAGCCTAGCATGTCCGTTCATGCAGACTAAAGTGCTATCTCAGGAAGAGACGGTGGCCCATGACGACGGCGCCATAGAGATCAAATCACGCCGTCTCAGGAAGACGGTTGAGGTGATTGATGAGTTGCCTGAGACGGCCGGCACTCCGGCGGTGGAAGGAGAAGGTCAAACGCATGAGATCTTTCAGTCCCGGCTCATCGATTTCCTCAGGTAGGGACGGTCGTTGCTCGAATGTGCCGTCCGTCAGCAGATCGTTGAATTGGTCCTGCACTTCATGAAGTTGCGTCTCGGTCAGGGGGGTCTTCAGCCTGATGGCCAGTTGGCGTCCCACGAATCGGAGTGAATGGTACCGTCGGTAAAACAAACGAATTTCTGTGACGGCATCCTCAACATTGTCCACGATGGTAAAGAGGGAGAGATCCTCGGCGTTGATCAGACGGCGTTTCAACAATTGATCGGTGATAAACGAGTTCCAGTGATTCCAGTAGTCACATCCGGGTGCTTGCAGACAAACGATCGGTTTCGGATCACTCTTGCCGGTTTGCACGAGGGTCAAAATTTCAAACCCTTCATCGTGGGTACCGAACCCGCCGGGGAATAAAGCAATGGCATGCGACTCCTTCTGAAACATCAGTTTGCGTGTGAAGAAGTATTTGAAGGTGACGAGCTTGGGGTCATCGGCAATGACGGCATTGGCGCCCTGCTCGAAGGGCAGCATGATATTGACGCCGAAACTGTGCTCGCGTCCGGCCCCTTCCTGCGAAGCCCGCATGATGCCATCCGCTCCGCCGGTAATGGTCATATAGCCCTCTTCGACCATTCTTCGGGCAAACTGAAAGGCAAGCTGGTAATTGGGATCGTCGGCGAGAGTGCGGGCCGACCCGAAAACACTGATTTTCAAGCGGTGCCGATAGCCTTGGAACACTTGGAAAGCATGCCGTAGTTCTTTCAACGCGCGATTGACGATTTTCAGATCCAACACGTCCAGCTGTGAATCCGACAGCCGGATGACACCGGTGAGGATTTCTTTCATGAGCGCCGCCTGGATATCATCGTCCGGACGGTCGAGCAGGGTGCTCAATTGTGTGAGAATCTCATTTTTCGTCGGGGTCGGTCTTGAACGGGATGCAGGGCTTTTCATCAGTTGTCACCCCCAAACACGGTAAACGGCGGACGCCTATCGCAGGAGAAGGAAATCATAACAACCCCTGCCCGGCGAAGCAAAGATTCATCGGAAGAAGGTTAGGAAGGTTCGGACGTACGGGGCAAATTTTGAAGGACCCAGGCGCGTATTTTCGATTCATCGGAAGGAGGCATGGGAGCGAATTGGATATCGACTCCGGGATTGGGTCCCATTATCCCATCCTCTCCCGGAAAGTCCTGTTCATAACTGCTATTGAGAATGGTGCCGCGCAGGGAGAAGCTCAAATCGGGTCCGGGAAGAAGAAATGAAAGGACTACCGCCGTGCCGGGAAGCAGCAATGTCCGGCTTTCGATGAAGGCCCCCACATGGCTGAGTTGCCGGATTGTGGCGATATGTTTCGCCGCTTCACCTTCGCCATCCGCAACTCGTACGGTGGCGGGGAGGCAGGTCTCGCATCGCCGGGGAGCCAGCGCAAGATCCCTGGCCGTGAGAATACCCACCGGTTGGTTTTGTTTCGTCACGATCAGGAGCGAAGCCCCGGTGGCGGCCATCACACTCGTGGCATCTTCAAGCATCTGATCGTATTCGATGGAATATACCGGTTTCGACATGATGGTCCGAACTTCCACGTCGTGCGGTTCCAATCCCTGTGCCACGACCTTCTTCACGATGTCGCCGGACGTCATGATCCCGAAGGTGGTCTCGCTGTCTTTCACCAGTAGACAGGGCATATGCTCACGGTCGAGAAGCAACGCGGCTTCGCTCACGGAGACATCCCCGGGAACCTGTACCACGCCCGGTGTCATCATGTGCGCCACCAACGAGGTTGAAGAATTGGATGATCTGTCGCGGAGCATGTAGCCGGCCTTTGTCATCGCTTGAGCCTGTTTCTCGCCGCGAGAGGGGCTGACGTCCGGGCTCGGCGACCATCACGTCGAAAGGAAGTATAGCAGATGGTTTGTTGGATCGGCGGTTCCATCTTCCCTTGTCAAGCAAGAGGTTAGGCGATTAGACTGCACCACATGCATGTCTCTACGATCGTTTCAAAATATGCTAAACGAGACCTGATGGAAAGGGAATTCACACAACGCGCGGGCCGTATTTCCCCGCATGGCCTCGGTCTGTCGGTGGATGTCTATTCTCCGGATTTGCTCCACCTCCTTCAATCGCTCCGTGAAGCGGAATTGAGAGCCGGGTACTTAGAGATCTTCAAAGCGACGACCTCAGCCATGCGGTATGTTCGGCGGCAACTGCCGGACATCAAGCTAACCTACCATGGAGAAGGCTTATGGGTGACACAGCCGGATTTTTTGCGGAGCTGCTCGGGGCTGCAAGGCCTGGCGGAAGCCTGTGCGCAGACAGCCGCACTCGGAAGCGCTTGGCTGAATCATGAATGTGCGACCAAACAGATGGCGGGCTATGCATTCGGTACGTACCTGCCGCCATTGTATACGGAGTTGTCGGCAAGAGTGACCGCCGAAAATCTCATCTTCCTTCAGGGACAGTTGGACGAGCTGGTTCGATGTCACATGGACATTCCCCCGCTGGTCTTGCTGGAAATGCCGCCGTTGACCTATTTCGCCTGCGGATCTCTCGGGATTCCCGAGTTTTTCCGCATGGTGACCGATCGGGCGCCCTGTGGCTTGGTGTTGGATATCGGCCACTTGTGGACGGTGTATCGCTATACGGGAGTATGGCGTCGCCAGGCGTTGGAGTCGTTCGTCGGGCAGTTTTTAGATGATTTTCCAATGCAGCGGGTGGTGGAGATTCATGTGGCCGGGCTTGCAGCACAGGGTGAAACAAGGGGGGACGCCAAGCCCGGTACATTGCCGTACTGGATCGATGCGCATGAGGCTCCTATTCCGGACGTCTTATTCGATCTATTGGCGCAGGTATTGGCTCATCCCCGCCTGACGGGTCTGAAAGGCGTGGCGCTCGAAGTCGACACCAAGCCGGTCGCAGCCATCGTCACCGAATTTCGCCGGTTCCGTGAACGCTTCGAATCGACAGTTCGTTGCGCGGAACAGGCGGTTCATATCGATCTACCGCCATGCAAGCAGTCGGAGGCCCGGAAATATTGTCATCCGGTAGGCTCGCCCACACCGGAAGAGCAGGCGACATTGCATCGGCAGTACGAAGGGTATGTCGAACTCGTGACGGCTTCGGATCGCGCATCCACGGCGCATGAACTTTCCTTGTTGGGGGGATCGCTGGATGATCTGGACCGATATCGCGAGACCTACCTTCCTCATGAGTTGCTCCATTGGGGTGGTGAGTTGAACGATATGTTTCCGAAAACAAGCGATTTGTTAGGGGCGGCCGGTATCCCTCTAGAGCGATTCGTCTCCTTCTGGTTCGAAATGCCGAGACCCGAACAGGACGAGTATGACTTTTTCCTGTTGAAGATCGATCGATTCATCGAATTTGTGGAACGTGACTGTCCCTCCGCCTGTACGACCGTAACGGAAGAGGCGGAGGAATTGCGGGCGGCCTATCATGCGGCGAATGAGCCTATCCTATGGGTCAAGGTGTCCGCATGAATTTTTGGTCTAAGCTTCCGCAGCCCATCCTGGGTTTGGCCCCTATGGATGGCGTCACTGACGCCACCTTCCGGCGCGTGGTGGCTGCTCAGGGGCGACCCGATGTCATGTTTACCGAATTCACCAACGTCAGCGACCTCTGTCGCGGGCCTGAACATCTGCTGTCCTCACTCATCTACAGCGAGTGCGAACGGCCGATTGTGGCGCAGCTTTACGGCAAGGATCCCGACCTGTTTTATCGTGCGGCGCATGTGGTCTGTGAGCTCGGCTTCGACGGACTCGACGTCAACATGGGCTGTCCTTCGAAAAACGTGGCCTCGTCGGGATCGGGAGCGGCGTTGATCAAGACTCCCGACTTGGCCCACGCCATTTTGCAGGCTACCAAGCAAGGGCTGAATGATTGGGCTGGCGGCCAGTCGATCGATAGCCTGGGGTTTAAGCCATCCCGCGTCGAGCTCATTCGAGCCATGAATTTGCTCCGGGCCGGCGTGCCGGCTGTTCCGCGTCGTCTCCTTCCATTGTCGGTCAAAACGCGGCTGGGGTTTGATTGCAGCGTCGTCGAAGGGTGGGTGGAGCATCTGCTGGGGACCGGCCCGGCGGCAATCACGTTGCATGGGCGGACGCTCCAGCAGATGTATCGAGGAGCAGCCGATTGGTCGGCCATAGCCGCAGCAGTAAAAGTCGCACAGGGTTCGGAGACGCTGATTCTCGGGAACGGAGACCTTCACACGTTGGTAGACGCGGCCAGGCGCATTGCCGAGAGCCGGGTGCAGGGTGTCCTGGTCGGGCGGGGGACGTTGGGAGCGCCCTGGTTTTTTCGCGCAAAAGAACAGGCCCGACAGGCGATGCGCGAGCAAGCTGACCTCCACGACGTGCCGGTAACCGCATGGGAGACTCAGATCTCGGTGGACCAGCGGATGCGCGTGATGCTGGACCACGCGAAGCAATATGAATCCATCGCGGGACTTGAGCGGTTCCGTTCGATCCGCAAGCATCTGGGCTGGTACTGCAAAGGATTTCCGCATGCCGCGGCGATGCGTTTACAGATGTTTCAGGTCTGTAACGTGCCGGATGTTGAACGCGTGGTCGCAGATTTTTGTCGCCATCTCATGGGAGCAGATCCCGTCGCCATTGACTCGGCAGCCTTCGAATCCCAGCCTTCCCAGCCCTGTGTCTTCTGACTCCATGCGACTCGTCCTTGCCTCCACCTCCCCAAGGCGATCTGAGTTATTGGCCCTTCTTGGAATGCCCTTCGAAGTCATGGCCCCGCAGTTTGTCGAACAGTTGGTGCCGCATCTTCCCGCCGGACAACAGGCGGCCAAGTTTGCTGCGGGTAAGGCCGGGTCTTGTGCGATCAACGTTTCCGATGCCTTGGTGATCGGTAGTGACACGTTGATCAGTCTTGGCTCGGAAGTGTTGGGCAAGCCACTGGATCTAATAGATGCCGAAGCCATGCTTAGACGAATGGCCGGAGAGACGCATACGATCTATACGGCGGTCGCTCTCATGAGCCAGGATCGTGGCCTTTGCGACGTGCAGGTTGCCGCCGTGCATGTCACGATGAAACCCTTCGACGAAGAGAGCCTCTCTGCCTATCTACGTACAGGAGAGAGTTTGGGTAAGGCCGGATCCTATTCAATACAGGGCGCCGGTGCCGGATTGATCGAGCGCATCGCAGGCGATTATACCGCAGCCGTGGGTCTTCCCCTTCGCATGGTCGCCGGCATGCTGCAGCGGCGTGAAATGACATGCCCGGTGGATCTCGACCGACTGTATGCCCTCAGGCCCTACCCGAACTGGATCCGCTTCGGTTCCTAGGGAGTAGCAGAACATCAGAAAGACCATCGGGAGAAGGAATGGTCCGCCATCATTGAGAAGTATGGAATGTCGTCGACGAGCTCTTGAGAAGGATCAACCGGGAACTGAAAGGACGTCGTGACAAAGGCGCAATCTTCCCCGAGGCATAGAGTCAACCGGCAATGCGACCGTTCAAAGGTCTTATTTGACGGACCATCCAGCCATGTCGTCACAGTTGAACAGCTGGATGATCGGAGCAACGAGGAGATCCGGCGGCGGACTACTCCTCTTCATCGCAAAGTTTAGCCAGGTAAAATTTGGTCGGCTTCTGCTCATCAGGAATCAACGGCTTCTTCAGAAGAATGGAGGGAGAAGATCGTCGGTTTGCCAGGGGGCTCCCTTCCCCGAGTGAAGCCAATCTATGAGGCGGGCTTCGCAGCGGCGCCTGGGAACCATTCAGTATGTTCGTCGCCCTGCCGTCCCAAGTACGTAACCCGTTGTCCGCGCAAAAACGCAAAGTAACTCTGCACACCGGCGTTCATGGCGCGTCGGGAGAACTCGCGGTAGGGTTGACTGTTCTGCTGGCTATCCCTGATCGCCTCTCGCAACGCCGGAGCATCGAAGTTCAGTGCAACGGATGGCAGGTCTTCATATGTGATCGGGCAGACAACCACGTCCCCTTCCGTCCCATAGTAAGTGGTGCGCAACGAGACATAATCTACATGGTAATACTCGACCCCTGCTTGGAGAAGGTTGCTTACGATCTGCGGAAACGCCAGAGTATTCGACAGACTGGCTCGCGAGGCTTTGAGCACGAGATGACCGTTCATGATGATTTCCTTCGATACATTCTGATCGATGTGTCAGCGAGCCTGAGTGACCGCCATACCTCTTCCACTTGCCTGCCTCAGACGCTTCGATGTGTCGTTGAAGCGCCCGACTTCTCGTGACTTCTCGGTTGCGAGGAAGATATGAAGGAGACTGGTTGCTTTCCCACTGGTCATCGTCACGTTTCCAGCCGTCCGCAACGGCCTCTTTCTTCAGGGTATCGTCTACCATTGTCGGACGACGGCGGTCTAAGCGCCCATTGAGCAGTATCGTAAGCGTCTCCTTTATACGTGTTTGCACTTGAACATGGCAACAGCTTCCGCCGAGGTCAGGAGCTGTGAGCGTACCATGGCTTAAGCACGGCTCGAAGTCTTAAGTCTCTCCCACCCCCGCATCCGATAGGCACAGCTTCACGGACCGGGTCGCGTAGAACAAGCTCAGGCTTCATATCCTGTGACTCCCATCTTGCGGTAGCATTCTCCATCCATTTACAATGCGCCCCATTATTCAGTGACGCGTCAGGGAGGAACTCATGCGCGCTTATGATTACTTTGCAGGCAGGCGTCGGTGGTCTCCGGGGCTTGCCGGGCTGCTGGTGGGGTCATTGGTGTGGGGGATCAGCGGGCTGGCATTGGCGATTGATATCAAATTATCTCCGGAAGAAGCCAAGATAGCCCTGGAGGCTGGACGCACGCCGATGGAAAAGGCCAACTCGCCGGAGGACGTCAAGAAGGTCTTGCAGCAGGCGTCGCTGGTGACCAGGATCGGGTCGGATCCGGAGAAGGATCCATGCGGCCCGAGCGCGATCTTGCGCACTAAGCGCTATCGGCTCGAAGCGTTCGGCCGGCAGGAAGCGGCGGAATCGAAGAAGCAAAAAAAAGAAATCCGCATGCCCGACGAATTCATCCAGAAGGTCGTGGAGATGCCGAACATGGAAATTGAAGTGCAGCTCTGCGGCGACGATGAATACTTTGCGGAGAAGGCCGACATCGTATTTCAGCAAAAGGGAAAGAACATCCGGCCGGTGGATGTCAGTCCTGCTGATCGGGGCAGGAAAAACGACGGGCAAGGCCCGGCCTACCGGTCGCGCTTCACGGCTCGCTTCGGATACGATACCTTCGATCCAAATGGAAAGACGACCGTGATCGTGACATTGCAGGATGGACAACTTTTGCAGTTCGACGCCGATTTCTCCAAGGTGAAATAACATCATGACTCAGGTGCGGGCATAGGGCCTGTGCCTGAAGCGGGCTTCTCATGGCATTCTCCGTCCTCGGCGCCTGCACCCTTCCCCTCTCGATCCAGCAGTTCGGCTCGCTACCGGTACGCAAGTCGGAGATCTTCACTGCCTGGGGAACCCAAGTCCTGCCGATAAAACGTCAGCGCTCGCTCCAAATCGCAACAGCGAGAGCCATGGCAGTGATGCATGGTCTCATGGGATCGGGCGGCTTATAACGGAAGCACCGCGCGCTGCGTTGCTGTTAAGGAATGTGCAGGGCGATTGGAAATGTGGCGGCATAGCCATCGGTCGATTCTTTCGCAGCCAGCATGAGTTGCTCTCCGCCACGCCGGAAGATCCGATCATGTTGGTTTCGCACATTGCGTTCGCCTTTCGCGGCATACGGTTGGTCACGGTAAACGCGATCCGTCAGTCTATCGTCAAAATACATTTGTGAGGTAAACTCCAAACTCCGCTCTGGTATGGGGGGCGTGCGAATCTTGAGGTGAATGTGCACGGTCCTGCCGGGATACCAACCGGGATAGATGGTCACGAACCTGGCCTCGCCGCGCGCGTCGGTGATCTGGTAGCCGCGCAAAAATTTCTGACCGATGCTGTTGAAGCCGGCATCCTGCACATCGGAGTAGACACCGAGCGCATCGCAGTGCCAAATGTCCACTTGGGCGCCGGTCAGTGGGTGACAGTCTCCGGAGCTAAGTTGGAATACCTGTAATGTTAAAGCGAGTGGCGTGCCCGGCTTCATTTTTCCATCGTTCGGATCCGAGCGAACGTCGGATCGATTCAACCGTTCGTCGACGAAATATGGACCTTGGGTTTGTTCCGGCCTGACCACACAGGAAAGGCCATGCGTGCTTGCAACGGCCCGCCTGAGAAATAGACCGCCGCCCATCAGCCAGAGTGCACCCGTGGCGCCGAGCAATGTGACCAATTGGCGTCGGGAGAGAAGCTGCCCCACAGGTGAGTCTTCATGCGTCATATTGTTCGTTTTCGTTCGAGCATGATGAACTGCAGACTACTTTTTCGAAGAAGCCTCGGCGGCAGAACGAAATTCCTCGCAGTGCTATTGCACTTCGACGTTGATGGTCTGAGTGGCGACGAGGAGGGCGTGATCCTTTGTCGAGCCGGTCACGGTGACCTTGTGTGTGCCTTGGTCAGATCCTGCGCCGCGTCATTCGGCAACGAAATGTTCCCGGCGGCTGACCGCCACGTCTGTGACGAACATGGCTCCGGAATGTTTGTTGAAGAGCGGTCCGAGCCCGGAGAGGATCGGATCGACCTTGTCATTCGGCACGACCGTGAACACGATCACCTGGCTGCTCGTGTCATTGAACAGCAGATGACCTTCGTGAAATCCATGGTGCCCTTTGCCGGACACACTGTTGATGATCGTATAGCCGGTCGCGCCGACCCGATTGAGCAGGTCAGTGACGTGCGTCACATGTTCCCCCTGAACTACGATCTTGATCTCCTTCATCGAATGCAATGTCAAACTGATCATCCTCCGTCCCTCCTCGTATCCATCCGGCCATACTGTCATACAGATCGAATGTGTGGTCCTCCGGATTCAGGGCCGCCACGGTAATCCATCGCTGGGTGACTAGCTGTTCAAGATGGGGATGCTGGTCGATGATCGACTGGATGCGCGCCCGCGGCGCCTCGATCACAGCCAGCAGCCGCATCGGCTCATGATAAGGACGGGTTCCCTTCAGCACCGTTTGGGCAGGCAGGCCGATGCGCAAATCGCTCGTGCCGCCGGTCATGACGCCGATCCGGCCGACCACATTGTGATAGGCCTTGCTGCCGCTTCCGTAGATCTCGTTATCGACGGTCGAGAAGTAATGTTCCATGTTGATCCACTGAGCGACCACGAGCGGCGCGGTCATGATGGCTTCCAGCAATTTCCCGGACGCATCCTGCCGGTAATCGTAGGAGTGAAGAAACGCGCGGCCCTGGAGATCGACCGACTGGGTCAAGGCGCGTCGCCCGATGACCATGAGGCTGTTCCGTGACAGCCCCCATTCCGGACGGACTTCCGCCCAGTGCTCGCTGCGCCTCCCGGCGAGTTGCCGTGCCGCATGAGTCTGTGAAGTTTCCTGATTCGCCTCCAACCTGATCCCTCGTTCGTGGGCCGACTGCGCTCCGGCCTCTTCCAGATCTGCCATCAGCCGCTGGAGGTCTTTGCGGTGCGTGGGGGGGGCATCTTCGAGGTCGACCACTCGGACCTGATCGCTCGTGGTATCGTGCTGGGCGGCGCAGAAATGAGTGTCGCTGGGAATTTTGATGCCTCGGCCCAGCAGGATCTCGCGAACAGTCAGGTTGTTTCCCATCGTTGCAATGGTCCTCGCATTGGGCAGCCCGTGATTTCCGCCGCAGGCGCCGCAATCGAGCGCCGACTCGTACGGGTTGTTTTGAGAGGTGCTGCCATGCGCGCAGAACAGGACGACGCGCGCGAAATTCGAGGTGAGTCCCATCAGCCGGAGGGCCGCCTCCACAAAATAGGCTTGCTCGGTGATCGAGAACCCGGTCCGTGTGAGACGATTCAGACGCTCTGAAATGCCGCGCAGACTGATCCGATAGCGCTCACGCAACTCCCGATAGAAGGCCTCCTCTCTCTCAGGATCAAGCCCCAACGCTCGCCCGACTTCACCGGCTGCTCCATCCGCATGGCCGATCGCATTTTTTCGGATCTGATCCAGGAGCGCCGGTGAGAGGGCTGTCCCCCGGAGTCCAAATCGTTCACGAAGAATTTCGCGAATGTGCGCATGCTGCTCGGTGGTAATCATGTCATCCGCCGCTTGGCGCGAAATCTTTTCGACCGTCAAGGTGGTGGCCACCGAGGGCAGGAGCAGTTGCTTAACCCATCGGATGCTGTTGTGGTACCAGCGCGGGAACAACGTTTTGCCGAACAAAGGCAGGCTAAAAAACCAACCGAGCGCCTCCACCATGACATAGGGAGTCACCACATTTTCCTTGAGGTCATGCAGCAGTAAATGCCCGGCCGCTCCCAGGCGCGCCGCTGTCTTATGCCGTTCGGCCAGGGTTCCGTGATAGCTTCGGGGCACTTCTCGAATCTGATTCTTGGGTTTCAGGAGCACGGGGCATTGGGAGACCGTGCTCTGCATGCTGAAGGCTTGGTATTCCAAGGGGACGCCAAAAAATCCGGCCAGGCCCAATGTCTCATACCCGCCGCGATGTTCGAGGTGGCGGCGAAAGACTTCCGACCGCACGTCGATGCAGAATATAACCTGGGCAAGGGGCCTCGACAGGCCGTCTCCCTGGGGCAGCGGGAGATCGCCAAGCCGGGCGGAGGCGGCTCCCAGGTCTCGCAACTGCTGTCGCCGGTGATGGGCCTCAAAAGCCTCCAGCCAGCGCGGCCCCTGCTGCGAAGGAGGAAACCCGGCGAGCCAGTCGAGGACCGTGAGGATGTCCGACGGAGAGGTCGATTCGATTGCGGCCGGCGTAATCGACAGCGCGCTTGTCAGCCGCGCGAGCGCCCGCGCCGACTGCCGGTGAACCTGTTGTTCGTCCTCTTCGGCCTGGAGTTCGAACTGTGCGCGGCCCAATTCCTCCCAGGCCGACGGTTCGAATTGTCGATTGGAACGTGCAAGTTGCTGCGCCAGACCAGAGCCTGCGGGAGAGAGTCGTCCGGCAACCCATTCACGTCGCAGCCAGTATGCGTAGGGCTGCCCGTCCATGAATCTGCGGATCTCATCGTAGGTTCCAGCGATCCCGAGTCGATTTCGGCAACTATGCTCCACGAGCTCCCGCTCATAAAACAGACGCACCGCCAGGTATTTCACGAGATCGATGGGAAATTGTTGCTGCCAGGCATAATTATTTTGAGTCGAGCGCCATTTGATGAAGCCGGTCCAACCAGGCAAGGCGGCCATGTGAAGGGAGAGGTACTCTTCCCATACCGGTTTGGGTATGGCGAGCTCGCCCAAACTATCCAAGACGGCGTCTTCCGTCCGGTCCGGTAGCGCGCGAATGCGTTGCCGAGCCTGTTTCAGACCGAGGCATCGGAATATGCCGTCATATTGGGCCAATGATTTCCAAGCGCGAAAGAACGTCTGATCCCGGCGCGGCATGGCCCACCCGGCCTCTCCTTCATCCAGAAAGGCGCTGCACCACTTGACCAACTCCTGGTTGATGGTTTGGACAATCGTCGTGCCCAGGGTCTGATCGCACCAGGCGCTGAGCGTCTCTCGGCTCGGTACGGCAATGGAATCACATTGAGGAGCTGAAGCGCCGGCGGGTCGTCCGTGCATGACCATCGCGAGACGCCGGGCGATGGTGTCGATGAGTTCCGGATCCCCCGCCGCCTCGTCCTCCGTTCCCTGTCCGGAAAGGAACGGCTCGGTGATCCCATGCCTCATGGATGCGGTCAGGACATCGAGGTGGGTCGTACGGCGATCTCCCAACATGACTTCTTTGTCGGCCGCGAGCGGGGAGAGTACCGTGCGCAGGTCACTGCTGCGGATGCGTCCTTGTCGTAAGTACTCGCGGAATGTCTCGTTGCTCAGGTACCCCCGCCCGCCGAACAGCTGCGCCCCTCGTTTCACCGCCTGCTCGAACGACATGGATTCCAAACCGTGCAGCGGATTGTGGTGAATGAACGTGCGCATCGGCCAATACGAGGAAATCACTTCCCCCGCCAGCTGAACGTAGGATCGCAACTCCATTCGCTGCGCATCGGTAAACCTCTGTGGGCTGTTCGAACTCATCGAGGCAGTCCTTGCGAGGTTCTCCGGTCATATCGACGCGCTACCCTGCGCCCCACGACATCGCCGGCGGCGCGGAGCAGAGCTTCCACGTACAGCCCACTCAACAGCGCAACGTACAGGCGGTCGCGGAGTCCGTCGAGGCAGTGAGGGAGCAGCAGGCGCATGCCATGGGCCTTGCCGTAGAGGATGACCCACACGGCCACGATGAGGAAAGTCGAGAGGGCCACGAACGAATCGAAGAGACGCTGATTCCAGGCGGCCGCTTCAAAATAGGCCGCCACGTGGCCGGGAGCCGGGTAGAGGAAGTGGCTAAAGGCCTCTCCGGCCCAGAGATAGGTCAGTCCGATGAGCGTCATGGTGGCGACCATCGTGAGGGACACCTTCCATGAGGCAACGGCCTCGAGGCGGTAGAGACTGAATGTGGCTTGAGCGGACGTGACCCAGGCGAAGAAGAGAAAAATCAAGGTGCCTTGCGTCTCGAAGAGAGGAATGTTCACAAGCCCATGGGCCATGAGCACGATGAGCAGGGGAAGGATGAGCGTGATGGCCAGTCCGGTGATCCAAGGCAAGAGGGCAAATTCTCTGGTGTCTCGCAAGCTGTGAGCGTCGGGGAGCTTGAACTCGGTCCGCGACTTGTGGATGTTCGCCCCGGAATTCAGAAATAACGTGGCTTTGAACAGGCCATGGGCACAGAGATGAAACACGGCCAACGCGAAGGCTCCCAGCCCGCATTCCATCACCATGTATCCCATTTGCCCCATGGTCGAGTATACGAGAGTCCGTTTGATGCTGGACTGAGTCAACATGGTGGCGGCTCCGATCAGGGCGGTCAGCGCGCCGACGAAGAACAGCACATAGAGCGTGGCAGGAGCCGACCCAAATAGAGGAGCCAGCCGGTTCACGAGAAATCCCCCGGCGTTCACAATGCCCGCATGCAGCATGGCGGACACGGGGGTCGGAGCTTCAATGGTGCCGGCGAGCCACACATGGAAGGGAAACTGCGCGGATTTGGTCATGATCGTGATGACCAGCAGGAGCGTGACGAGCGTCACAGAGCGCATTTCAAACCATGTGCCCTCCCAGAACCCCGTAGCGGCGGCGTCGCCGTTCGCCTGTTCGAAGAGCACCGACAGGTCGAAGGTCCCGAAGGCCGAATAGGCCAGCATGATGGCAATGACAAAAGCGGCGTCGCCGATGCCATGTACGCGCAGGGTCGTGCGTCCAGCCTGCCGGGCCGCGGCGCTTTCGGCATTGAAGGTGAGCAGGCTTCTGAGCAGCCAGGTGACCATATGCCAAAACAAGAAGAGCCAAAGGAGATGCCCGCTGGTGACGAGACATAACAAGACGAAGGTCAAGAGGCTCAACAGGAGATAAAACCTGACATAGCCCGGGTCGTCTCGCATGTAGCGCCGCGAGTACAGGTGGATGACGAAACTCACCGAGGTGATCAGCACCATCATGACCGCCGCGAGCCGATCCACGAACACTATGGGAATGAGAGGCGAGGGCGGACCGGACAACCGGAAGGGGGTCGGGTCTGCGCTGAGCCGGTAGAGCGTGAACAGGGCAGCGCAGGTTGAAAACGCCAATGCTCCAATGCCGATGGCGGCGCTTCGCTCGGCCTGACGCTCATCGAGCAGGGCAATCGCGGCACTGGCCACGAACGGGGCGCCGATTGCGAATAATATGATGAGTGATGGCATGAGGTGACTCATTGAGATACTACGAGCGAGAATAAAAATGCGCCTCAGTATGGTTGGAGGCTAACGGCTCCTGTCGAATCACGTGCCGAAGAACAAGCACTGAAATCAAGTCGTGAGAAAACGGCAAGTTCCCGGGAGCCATCATCCGGTCGATGGCCGTGCGAGGATTCTCCTTGCGCCTCAGGCCGCGGCGGACGGAATTATAACTTTGAATTCGTTCGCTTTTCCAGACAGAATCCGGGCTGCTGCCTCTTTCAAAGATTCGAAGTCTTGACGCCGGTTCCGGTGCGTCATGATGTGCGTGGGCTGTGAATGTTTGGACCACCCTTTCGATGGATATCCAGACTGCAAGACCGTTTGAAGGTATCTCACCCCGCGAGCAGATTTGTCCATCCGGTGATCGCTGGTCTGTCTCGTTGTGAGACAGATTTTTTTTGAGAGCCGATCGTCCACGCAGGGTTGCACCGAAGTTGGTCGGACGATCAAGGGTTGAGTCGACCTATCCTGCCGTGCATAATGACCGACATGGACAAGGCAGACCTTTTCTCGCTCTATCACCAGATGTTGCTGATCCGCCGATTCGAAGAAAAATCGGCGGAGATGTATGCCCTCGCGAAAATCGCCGGGTTCCTGCATCTCTATATCGGCGAAGAAGCCGTGGCCGTCGGAGCCATCGCCGCTCTTCGGCCGGACGATTATGTGATCAGCGCTTACCGTGACCATGGACATTGTCTCGCCAGAGGGTCCGATCCGAATCTGGTGATGGCCGAGCTGTTCGGCCGGGCCACCGGCCTGTGCAAAGGCAAAGGCGGTTCCATGCATCTGGTGGATCTCGCCAACCGATTTATGGGCGGTTATGCCATCGTCGGCGGCCATATTCCGCTGGGCGC
>JAJFBJ010000168.1 GCA_020697375.1 Nitrospira sp.
AGGGAAAGTTTGCGTTTATCGGCGACCAATTGCCGATGCGTGATCATCAGAAGCCCTAGGGCCGCGCTATCGAGGAAGGGCACCTGAGTCAAATCGATAACGATGTGGTCGACATGCTGGGCGCTGAGGGTTTTGAGTGTGTCTTGGAACAGCTTGCGTTGAGTGTAGGTAAAGCTGCCTTCTAGTTTCAGGGTTGCCGTCTGGTCAAGGATTTTTTCTGTAATAGTCATGGACGCTCCTTTGTTCTAAGAGTTACGGAACTCACACACGAGCGACAGATGTCAGCATGGTCGACAGATCCGCGATGCGTGGCACGATGGTGGCGCCAGCGCCGATTGTGATGGCCGTTTTCAGTCTGTGACACCTGCGACAGGACGGTATGCTTTGAAGTGAGGAGGCTACAGCCGGGTGTGATCCTGGTGAGGAAGGGCTGAAATCCGACCATGCGAGCCCTCGGTCGGAAAAAACGTGGCCTGCACGTGCCTCGTGTGGGGAGATTGACCCTCCATCGCATGGCTGCTTCGCCTGGTTCCTCAATGATCCCACCGCCTACCCCTTAAACCACACGAAGAGCATCAGATACACCCCATAGGCCGTCACCATGGTTCCGGTGAATGTCCCAAGTAAGACATATCCGATCCGACGGTGGGTGGTCATGCCGGCGGCCATAGCTCCCACGCTCCCGTATCGCAGGCGATGGAGTCCTATGTATAGATTGTAGGCGCCCAGTCCGATGGTGGTGACAGCCAGCAACATGTGTGTCACGAACAACGGAACATACAAGGACCAGTATTGGGTTTCAGTGCCAGGAAACGACTCACGGCCGAACAACACCTGTTTAAGGACATACGCGACCAGCCATATCCCGACGATTGTGCAGCCGACGATCATTCGGCGCGAATGGTGAGAGACATCGTGGGACCTCGCAGCACGAACTCCCGCCAAGACGACCAGGTAGGCTGCGGTCACGCTTGAGAGCACGAGGTACCAGAGGAGCGTTTTGAGATCCATATGTTGTTCAAGGCCGGGAATCAAGTCGACCGCAGATACTCTTGCCGATCCCGGGCCAGCCTTCGCCCGGCTCTGTATCGGTCTAAATGTAGAGATTCTTGAGGGTAGGCAGCGCCTTAGCCTGGAGATGAGCATCGCCGTGGAGTAGTCCTGCTGTCCGAGCCGATGGGCAAAAAGTACCTATCCCTCCCGCGCTGCGGACTGACGGGCGAGTCAGGAGATCATATTGTTCTCCACGCCTTCGTCCATTGCCGGCGGTCGTCGAGCCTTTGTGGAATTGCCTGCGATTGGTGCAAGGCCTGAGTCGGGCTAAGACGGTGGGGAGGGCCTGTGTAAGGAATCTGGAATTGGAGCCGTCCCAGGATGGACATCCTTCCGGACTGTGGCTATGGGGAAAGTGGCGTCGACGTGTTCTCTTTGGGGAGCATTGAGTCGAGGGTATCCTCTTGAGCAGCTTTCTCTAGAATGATGATTTCCACGCGTCGATTTTTGGTCCGTCCTTCAGGGGTATCGTTGGTCGCGATCGGCTTGGAATCCGCTAAGCCTGTGGCGGAGAGATGCGTGATCGGCACGCCGAAGAGTTCAGCAAAAATCCTCACCACCATGACGGCGCGGCCGGCCGAGAGTTCCCAATTGGACGGAAATTGTGCCGTTCGGATCGGCACATTGTCCGTATGGCCAAGAATTCGGATGTGGCGATCCATTTCGATCAGGATTTCAGAAAGTGCTTTGAGAAAAGGCAATGCTTCCGATCGCACCCGCGCCTCTCCACTTTGAAAAAGAATGGATTCCGGCAATGAAATCATGATGGTGCCATGGCCGGTTTCTACGATTTTCACCTCCGAGACATCCGCCTTGAGATTGGGATTAATCCTGGTGAGGATTTCGCGCATGCGGCGGATGACGGGATCGTCTGTGCTGACCTCATCGGTGGGGATCATCTTCGGTTTCGCATTACCGATGGTGAAAGGCAGGCGGCTTGAGGGAATACTGTTGATGGGATTCAGAGCGGCCTTGATCGACGCGCTCACGGTGCGATACTTGCCCTCATTGACAGACGACACCGAATACATCACGACAAAAAAGGCGAACAGCAGGGTGATGAAATCGGCATAGGACACCAACCAGCGTTCGTGATTTTCGTGCTCTTCGTGTTTTTTCTTTGCCATCAGGAGACCGTGAGTCGTACTACGTGAAATGCGAAGCGTCTATATTTTACAATGAGATGCGCTTCACGAACGACGAGCGACGTTATTTCTTGTCTTCCTTCGTTCGTTCGTGCGGAGGCAGATAGCTTTCCAGCTTCTCTTGTAGGAGTCTGGGGTTTTCCCCCTGCGCTAGCCCAACGAGCCCAAGAATGACCATCGTCCTCA
This sequence comes from Nitrospira sp., assembly GCA_020697375.1. The sequence continues at coordinate 2,385 of JAJFBJ010000168.1, forward strand.
ATCCGGCTTCTTCCTTCAATTTGAATTTCATCTTGTTGGCGATCGGCAGAAAGAACAGGTTGGCGGCGCCGACGCCGTAGACCGTTGCGACAAAGGCCACCGCGATTCCTCCGCCCAGTTTGGATGGGTCCGCGAGATTCTCCATCACATGAATCAACCCGAGCACGGCACCCAGGATGCCGACAGTCGGCGCATACCCGCCGGCCGCTTCCCAGACCTTGGCCGCATGGACCCCCTCCTCTTCGTGGTGCTCAACCTCGATCTCCAGGATTTCTTGCAGCAGTTTGGGGTCGGTGCCGTCGACAATCAACTGCACGCCTTTCATAAAAAACGGATCGTGCAAATCCTTCAATTTTCCCTCGAGCGCGAGCAAGCCTTGTTTACGGGACACGTTGGCGAGATCCAAGATTTGCGTGATCGTCCCCTTCACGTCGTGGGGAGAATTGGTCAGCGCGAGGGTTACAGACGTGAGTGACTTGATCACGACCGGCAATGGGTTTTGCACACAACAGGCCCCGATCGTTCCACCCATGACGATGATGAACGCCGTCAATTGAAGCACCGACCCGATGTGTCCGCCTTCAAGGGCCTGACCTCCGAGGATCGATCCGATCGCGATCACAACGCCTAGTATGGTGGCAATATCCACGATTCAATTACCTCGGCACGGGTGAGAGGAGCGGTCCTCAAAAGTACCAGTGGAAGCCAGAACGGTGGGCTTGCACCCGTCTGAAACACTCTGGTAGCGTGCGCCAGAGTCACAATCGCTTTTCACGGAGGTGTTCTGGTGGGTCCTGCCGATAGCTTGATGCTCGATGCCAAACAGGCCATTCTCGATGAGCAACATCGGAAGTTTCAGGTCCTACAACAGGAAGGTCGCTGGCCGGAAGCCATGCAACAGTTTCATGTCACTCTCCGTTGTGCCTCAGACGTCTTGACGGAGTCATTACAGCTCCTTGAACGTGTTCTCGAGGCTCAGCGCCGTCGCCGCTTCCCCTCGTCCACTCCCCCCGACAGTCAGAACTCGTAGCGGGTCCTAACGGGTGGTGACAGGACCTGTCATCATCCGAGCGGCGTGTCGCGAGTGGTCCTATTCGACTTTGCCGCTTTTCCGTGCTGGTCACTCGGCATCATTCAAGAAGCTAGGCTGCCTCTCGAGCCAACAGCAATCGGCTTAAGTCCACCAGGATGAGAAGTCGATCGTCAATACGTCCGACGCCCTGGGTGAATTCGGCGCCTGCCATGGTTCCGACCGATGGCGGAGGTTCGATGGCGCTTCTGGGTACACGCAGAACCTCTTCCACCGAGTCGACGATCAACCCGACCAAACGCGCCTGCACGGAGACCACCACGATACGGGTTTGGGTCGTCTGCTGAGCGCCGGCCAGGCCAAACAACTTCCGTAAATCCAGCACAGGAATGATCCGGCCTCGCAGATTGATGACGCCTTCTACGTAGGGCGGCGTCTTGGGCACCCGCGTGACCTCAACGATGCGGTTGATTTCCTGAACGCTCAGGACGTCGACCGCGAATTCCTCGCTTCCAATCAGGCAAATGACGAACTGCAGAAGATCGTCACCCGGCTTCTCATCCAGGCGGTCCGCAGGGTGTTCTGCGGCCGCCTGGTAGGGAGGGTGTACCTGTTGCTCAGTGGCGCTCATGCTGGGCTCCTCTCGTGGTTGGGTCTTTAGATTTTGAATCCACCCACGATTCCCTGCAGTTCGACGGCCAGCTGACTCAAATCTTGACTGGCCTTCGCCGACTCATGCGCCCCTGATGAAGATTCCTTGGTGACCTTCGCCACGTTTTCGATATCGCTGGCAATCTGTTGAGTGGCGACCGACTGTTCTTCGGACGCGACGGCAATCTGCCGGATCATGTCGGCGCTTTCCGAGACCATACGCACGATCTGGGACAGCGCTTCGCCGGTCTTATTGACCAGATCGACGCCGGCCGTGACCTTCTGGGTGCCCTGTTGCATGGACTCAACGGCTCCTCGCGTGTCCTGTTGAATCTGACGGATCATATCGCCGATTTCTTTTGTGGCTTTGGTCGTCCGCTCGGCGAGCTTTCGCACTTCATCCGCCACCACGGCAAAACCTCGACCCTGCTCACCGGCACGGGCCGCTTCGATCGCGGCATTCAAGGCCAGCAAGTTGGTCTGATCGGCAATGTCTTCGATCGTGCGCACGATCTCGCCGATTTGATCGGATGACTTCCCGAGATCAGAAATGATCGTCGCCGAGTTCGAGACGGCTTCCGACAACTGCTGCATCCCAGAGATGGTGCTCGATACCACCGTGCCTCCCTCTTGGGCCGTCTTGACGGTGTCCTGCGCTAGACTGGCCGCTTTGCCGGAATTCTGCGCCACCTGACCGACGGTGGCGTTCATCTCTTCCACTGCGGCGGCGGTTTGGGAGGCGCGCGAGGTCAAGGTGTCGGTGCCTTTGGAAATTTCCTCGGCCGTGGCGGACAACTCGACTGAAGCGGACGCCACTTTGTCCGTGACGTGCGCGACTTTCTTGATCATGTGCTGCAGTTTCTCGATGAACTCGTTGAAGTACCCGCCCATGTGGGCCAGTTCATCGTTGCCCTCGGCAGGCACACGCTTGGTGAGGTCGCCTTCGCCTTTGGCAATGTCGCGCGAAATGTCGCTCATCTTGGCCAAGGGTCTGAGCACGATGTTACGAAGCAAGAAGTAGGTGACCACCATGATGATGATGACTATGCCGGCCATCAGGCCCCCGGTCTGCCACATGGATCGGTTCGACAACACCACGGCTTCCGACATCGGCAGTGAAAGGCTCAACACGCCCAGCGTGTCGCCGACTTGGTTGTTCGTGTGGCAGCCCAAACAGGCCGAAGAGGAAGCCTTGTCAGCAATGGCACGGCGGAAGGTCTGCACGCCGTTCACGTCGTCGCGGCGGGAATAGTGGTCCGCTCCCGCCATAATGGCCCTGAGCGCCTCATTTTCGAAGTTGTCTTTCGGGGAGTTCGCCGCATTCATCGGATTCTGACTCACCAGACGGACACTGTACAGCCCTGTTCGTGTGGCCTCTTCGCCCATTTCTCGGACCGCGGTCGCGGGGAAGGGAATGGCATCGGGAACACCCGTATGGTCTTTCATGACCTGAATTTCTCCGGCGGCTTTCGATTTCTTAATTTTGCCCACATAGTTCTGCGTGATATAGGCGCGGCCGATCATGATTTGTGTGCTGATCACATTGCTGCGTCCAGCGAGCATGGTGTCCATCTTGGATTCTTCCTGTTGATAGAGGACCACGAGACCAAGCACGATCACCAGCAACGCCGTCGCAGAAATTGACAGGATAAATTTCGGGCCAATAGTCATATTCTTCATCATGCTCCCCATAACGCCTCCTACCCTCTCTATTGTGAACGATTGAGTTGACGGTCCCTGTCACACCATATTCATGATTTCGCCGATCACTTTCGAGAGCGAAACCACTTTGTCCGCACACCCGGCTTCCACGACGGCTTTCGGCATGCCGTATACGA
>JAJFBJ010000169.1 GCA_020697375.1 Nitrospira sp.
TGCCGCCAACGTTAGCGGCGTTTCAGAAGCAGTAGCGGTGACGCCAAGCTGAAAAATCAGCAGAGACGTAACTGAAACTCTGGAGCCAAAGGAAAACTTAAACATCATTCCTCCGTTCAGATCGGGGCAACTACAAATTATCGCACGCACACGCGCGCCACCGGCCTGGCAGCGCACAAACAGATGCCTGAGACGGTAAGTCCGGTATTGCTCGGAAGGTCACACATGGCGCTTAGAATGAGCATGCTAAGCACGTGTCGCTCGTGAGCGATCCCGGAAGCGCGCCGGCCAACGTGAGGGAGATTTTTAGATGCGCAGGTTAATTTTCAGAGAAGGGATCGGAGGACCGGCGGTAGAAAAGTGTGTCGTCCTGAGACGAAGCGAAAAATCGAATGCAACCGAGAGAACATATAGCGGCAGTAATAGAGCATGTACAGTTACGACGTGCGAAAATTTAACTTCGGAAGTCGGCAGAAATTCAGAAAACGCTGCCCGGCAATCAGACTCTGGCCTCTGCCTGCCGCGGTTGTGGCAATCATCAGATTCAGTCGCATCGGCTGTTTGCAAAGCCAGCGCCGGAAGGAGTCGCTCCGGGCAGACCGTGCAAAGAGCGTAGAACGCTAGCAGCAGTACCGGAATGATTTTACAGCGGCCCTTCATTTGATTTTGCACAACTCTACGGCCGCGCTTTTCACATGTCAACTTAATAGAGCCATTGATACACTGGCGCCATTTCTTGCGCCCAAACTACTCGCAGAGCAGCTTCCTTCAACCACAGTACAGATCCTTACCAGTTGTCGCGACGGCGGCCTAGTAGATAAAGGAGGCTGTCGTGGCTGTGGACTGTTGATGTCGCGACGATCACGATGAGCCGGCTAACTGGTGCAAAGAAAACGCCCGACCCGGTGAGGGTCGGGCGTACGTAAGTGCCAGTGATTAAGTCGTTTTCGCAGTCACCTAGCTGGTTCTTGTAACGATGACATCGGTCTCGGCCGCATTCCAATCAACAGTTCCTTCTAGTCGCGGCGCCTGTCTCATCGCCCAGAGTCCTCCGGCTCCTCGATCCGACGAGCTTCCGAAGATGATACCGTCGTCCATGACAAATACATCATCCGCATGGCCGCTCCTGCTGGTGTCAGGCGAATCGCTCCTCACTGGTGGAACAAAATAGGCAACCCACTTCGGATGGTGTAGATCCGAGATGTCAAAGCCCCAGAAGCCGCCCTCCTCCCATGCGCTCCAAACAATATTTCCTTTTATCAGCCGCTCGACATCGTGAACGCCCATCCGTCTTCCCGGCCGATCCGGCGGACAGTTCCCATGCAGATTTAGCGGAAGCTTGAACTCCGAGACTTCCCTGGGCCGACTCTCGTCCCTGACGTCGAGGATGTGAGGATAGCCGAAAGGACACTGGCCGAGCTCATCGGTGGAGATGACGTAATCAGGTGGCCCGCCATCTCTGGGAACGACGATGCCGAAGCTGTGCGTTTGGCCTGGCAACGAAGGAAAGTTGGGCCTACCGTCAGACCAGTTGATCTCGCCGACCATCTTCAGATTGGTTATATCGGAGATGTCCAGAATGATAAGACCCTTATCGCGCCACGCGGCAAAACATCGGTCCCCATAAACGGTCATATCATGCAATTGAACAGTGGGGGCTGGTAGGCCGCGATCGGGGAGGCCAGTTGACGGCCAGGTTGGCGTTTCCCCTGGACCCATTCCCGGATACCACCATCTTGATACTTCTTTTGGGTTGCGAGGATCATTGATATCGACGCACAGAAGGATCATGTCTGTGAAACCCTGAATCGCGCAAGCGGCGAATGCGAATCTTCCGCGGCGATCTTCATGGACCCACAACCCATGGAATGGGGCACTCGCTGTCGGATGGATGTCAGGAGGCGTGAAAGCACCTAGAAGCTTTGGCGCGGTCGGATTGCTGACATCCCAGTTCTCAAGACTGCGGTTTCTCTTCACGACTAAAACGTTGCCCCCCTTGATATCTATGTACTGGGTATTGTCGGGGAGGGTCGAGTGCGGCTGACGGTAGACCACGCGCATCCTGTTTGGATTCGAGACATCGACGATGCTCCACCCGTTGGCACCATTGCTACAGTATGCAAATCTCCCATTAGGAGTGTCGAGCACGCGAAACTCATAGGTCTGGTCCCAATTCCCAGCACGGCCGGAGCCGGGGGGAAAACTCATATCGTTGTAACCAAGGATCTGGACACCTGCTATGTCCCCATAGCTCGGCTGGATGGTCGGCAGACCGCTATCATGGAAACCCCAACCCGCACGAGTCATACCCAAGCCAGCACCGACAACACCTAAGCCGGCAGCCTGCAAAAAAGTTCTTCGATTCATAATCATGCCTCCTTGTATTACGACTAAATTCAGTCCAGGAGCTTTCCATGATGCAAGAGCAATAACCGAACTTACGGGATCGCACTGGACGCCATCCTATGGCGGTCCCCTAATATTCGGCTGCTGCGCACGAAAGTCACAAGGATTCATGGCTGTGGCCGGTGCTAGTGGTGCCAATCCAAACACGACGCAGCACCTCGACGGCACGATCCAGTCGCTCCCTAGGGCCGATCCAGACCTGCGTAATCCGCATATTTCGTCGGTGTTCAGCTCGCATAACACTGTCGAGTCGCTCGTCCTGGCCCGGACAGAGCACTCAGTCGGCAAATTTTTCTTGGCGGCAGCTAATAGAATTGTTTTTAAGAGTGGTCGAGGCATTCAATGACTTTAGTTCTGATCCGGAGGCACCATACCTCCGGATCAGAAGCCAAGGAGTTTTCCCCTACGGCAACGATGGAACTACCGGATATTTGTGTTGCTCAAGAAAGTTCCGCGTTGCGGGAGTTCCTTCGCGCGGCGTCCTGTGTATCTCAGAACGTACAATCCGCTGTTCTCATCGGTCACATAAATGAGTCCGTTGTGCAGGATAGGGAAGGGCCACACCCACACATCAGGGCTGTTCCGGAATCGCTCTACGACCTGTGCAGCCGGCCTCGGCACGAAAACTCCCACCTCGAGCGGCAGTCGCGGATTCGACACATCCCAGGCGCGTAGCCCCGCCGAGTACCAGGTGAGGAAGACGATGTTTTTGAAGAGCAAGGGCTGATGCGTCGAGAATTCCCGCATCAACGACGGATCTCCAGGGCCGCCAATGAAGCAGTTTTCAGACAGGTTCTCTGGAACCATGTATTGTGCAACGACCTGCAAGTTCATCTGATCGGATGCATCGAGAATCTGTCCCCCGGTCCACGGGCAAGTGGTTGTCCCATTACGCTCGCCCCCCGTCCACAAGTATGGTCCACCAGGTATCGGGTAGATGGAGTGGTGAATGCCCCCATAGGGCGGGGTGAGGTCGATCTTTGCGTCCGGATTCGGATTGATCTTACGGAGGCAAAGGTTCGGATCAAGATTACTCGTCTCATCGACGGTTACGGTATCCCGTACGCACGCCAATCTCGCTGCCAGACGGGAACTATCCAAGATGTAGTACCCAGCCTGCGAGTTGGCCATGTACACCCGCTTTCCATCTTCGGATACAGACATCGAGTGTAAGCGGTTTGTTTGACTCGTCGGCTTCGGCTGAAAAACGAAATGATCATCCCGGTAACGGTTCGGGTCGGTCGGTTGCACGGCAGGAACTGCCGGATCCAGACTAAATGTCGCTACTGGCACGTTTAGCGCAGTGCCGGTTGGCGGGTTATTCACCTCGTAAACGCGAAGGGAAGGTTCGACGTTGTTTACACTGGTGTAGAGCAGATAGCGCGATGTGTTGTCCGGATCTCGCCAGACGAAGAACTCGTGTGGAGTGTCACCAGCCAAGTCGAGCGTCTGCCTTAATACAGGCTGCTGGCAATTCGATATATCGTAAATTTGGAAATTGTTCGTTCCAGGAGTAAAAGCTCCATCCTGGAAATGCATAATGATCAAGGTGTTCCGGTCTGGAATGGCCCGCATTTCACGGGATGTTGCACCCGGAACTGTCGTGAAGGACGACACTACTTGCGGGTCGTTAGGCCGACTAATATCAACGATCAGCACTTCCGGAGGTAGTCCCGTTGTGCCGGTGCGCCGGCCTATCCTGTTGCCAACATAAAGGCAGTTCCCTGATATGGCGATCGGCCCGTTTCGACCTCGCGCGATGGTATCTCCGGGATTCGGGAGCGGGTTATAGCCAACGACCTCAAAATTCTCGATCTGCGGCAGATTCTCAAGCGGTTCGCGCAACGCTCCGATGATCGGCCGGGGAGCGTTTTTGAATGGTGTATCGAGAATCGGTTCAAATAACGTAGCAGCAGCAACATAGGCAATGAAAATAAATGGAAGCAGTAAGAAAACACGACTTAATAGTTTCTTCACCGTAGCCTCCTTTCTTTCACGAGCCTTGCTCTTTTACCTCCTCTTCCCTTTGCCTGGTTGCTCTTTACCTCCTTTCTCTTTAACTAGTTGTTTTCACTTCCTCATCTTGGTTTTGCTTGACACAACTTGGCTCTTAAGTCCGAAAATTGACTTTGTCCAATAGTATTTTCCAATGGCGTGCTATTGGCTTTTCTTATGGCGACTTACTCCTTAAGAACAACGAAAATCGCTCTGACGCAACAAACGTCTAGCAATTACACCGAACGAAATCTGACTCTAGCGAAGCTGCAATAGCTCCGGTATTTTCCTTGGGATATTTAGTTAGCAGCGTTATGTTCGGAGGGGGACAGCGAGGACGGGACAGTGCACGCTCCGCAGTACTCTTTCGGTCGTGCTTCCGCGTAAGGCATCTAGGAAGTCGACATGTCCCTGGGTTGCAAGCACCATAAGGTCAGGACGCCACTCATGTTCAGCTTCAACGATTTCGTCTACCACATCGCCTTGTCTTACTAGGGTATCATACGACCATCCGGGCCAGTGAGGCGGCGTAATAATCGGTGCAGTTTCCCGCTGGCCGACGTGAATGAGCCGGATTTCTCCCGTGACACAATCAAGGCCGCGCGCCAGAAGGGATGCCTTGCTGAGCGCCCTTTGCGGATCGGGATCGTGATCGATCGGAATTAGAATTTTTCTCAGCCTAACCGAACCGTCCTTTACGGAAACGAACCCTTTCGCTTCGCTCGGGACGAAAAGAGTCATTGCTCCCGATCGACGCGCAAGTGGCTCTGCGACCGCTTTATGCAACCACCGTTCAATGCCTTCCCTCTGATGGGTAGCGAGAACGATTAAATCAGGCGGAAGTTTGCGAAAGTGCCGCAGCATGGTTTCGACGGGATCTTCACCGGAATGTAGAGTTTTCCTTATACGAAGGCCGGCCTTGGCAACCTCATCCCGCCCAACACCCTCTGGCAAAATACTCCAGCGGCTCAAGGTGGCTCGCACAGCCGGAAAGTCCTGCCAGTATGGCTTCTCCGGGCTGAGATGCGTCTCTACGTGCATGATGTCGAGCTTTGCCTTTGACTGCATCGCGATCTTGAGCGCATGGCCAAAGGCCACTTGGCTCGCCGCGGAAAAATCCGACGGATGAAAGATGACAAAATTTCGACCCAGCTGCTTTTCAACTAGAGAAGTCAGACTCACCATAACACCACCAAGCTTCTTTTTATCCTGGTACGAGGTTTCAAGTCACCTGCAGCAACAGGAGAAGCAGGAACTGCACGATCAGGTCGCTGTGTTCCGTCCAGAGAAAATAAACCGCAATCGCCAGAAACCCGAGTAAACAAGCTCATTTGAGATTGCCATGACCCATTTGCATGCGGATTTCTTCCGGTATTCATAATATTCTTCGCCATTTCGAACTGAGCAACATCAACTAAGATCTCTTTTCTTGCTTTCAAACTCTTCTTTATTGATTTCACCGCGTGCATAGCGCTGGCGTAAAATCTCCAGGG
>JAJFBJ010000048.1 GCA_020697375.1 Nitrospira sp.
CAGGCGATTCTGGTGCTGGAAAAGGGAAATCAACGCATCCAGGCCTTCAGCAGAGGCGGCCACCCGGTGCCGGCGTTCCCCGGCATTCAGCCGCTGTACTGGTTTCCCCTCATCTCCCATGCACCCCCGAGCATCGACGTCGTGTATCTCTCCATGAGCGTGGACGTCGCCAATTATGTGTTCATCCTCAGCCAGAATGGCAATGGCTACGACGCGGCGGATTTCTACCTCGACGTCTACACCCCCACGGGCTCACTCCTCTTTTCCCAGCGAGGGCTGAACGCCGCCGGCCTGACCGTGGACCTGTGGCGCAACGTGTACGCGCTCAACTATCAACAAATCTCCGGACCCGGCGGCCGCCCGGAGCCGTCCATCAGCGAGTACATTCCGTCAACCCCGAAAACGACCCCGTTTTCATAATGGAGGAGAAACGATGGATCCGATTGCGACATGGCGATTTTGGACGGAGGGTACCGGTTACGTTCAGGAGTACCCTAATGAGTCAACAGGCGACGGAGGCCCGGCAATCGTGGGACTCGGGGCCGGAGTCGACTACTGGAGTATTTTCGATCTCGGCGGTGGCAACATCGCGCTGGGGATCCAGCTGAATAACGATGGCCAACTGGTCATGGCGTACTGGAACTCCCATTTTGCAATGCCAGGCGGGACAAGCAACGGCGGCATGGTATTGTGGAGTAACGACGAGGGCTTTGCTTCCAACAGCATCGGACCCGAACAAACTTTTAAGCTGATCAATATGGGGGCCGGCAGGTTTGCGCTCCAAATTACCGCCGGCCCGAACGCCGGACAGTATCTCATGGGCCAGCAGGGCGGCTGGTATCCGGCTCAATGGGGATATGGAACCGGGAGTCTTTTTGCCATGCCGCACGACGGGCCGCCATTGTCATTCGGGCTCTTGGCAGATTGCGATCAGCTTCCGATCCTGAAGATTACCGGCTCCGGTTACTTCCTTAACCTCACGGGCAAGGACCTGACAGGCTACAGCCTGACGGCGGATATGAGCCACTGCACTCTCGATGGCGCGAGTCTAAGTGGAATCATCACCCTAGCGGGGGCCAATTTCACCAGCGCCTCCCTAAAGAAAGCCATCCTGTCCGGCCTGGACCTCGGCCAAGCTTCGACCTGGAACCAGGCCGACTTCACGGGCACGGATCTGAGCACCATCAAGAGCGCCGCGGGCGCCCATCTGGAGGGGGCCATCTTCAACGGCGCCACACTTGGCTCGGTGTCATACGCGGGCGCGCATCTCGCGGCGGCGAAATTCAATGCGGCTGATGGAAGAAACGCCAACCTGACCGGGACGATCTTCGCCGGCGCCGATCTCACTGGGGCCGATCTGACGGGAGCAACGCTCGTGGACGCCGACTTCCGCGGCGCCCTTCTGCATGGCACGATTTTCGATGGCTGCGATCTGACCCGTGCGTTATTTGACGACAAGCCGGACTTCACGCGTGCAACAACGGGGCGGACGACGTTCCAAGCGGCCATCGTGCCGTTCGCCATCCTGGGGAAAAATTGGTCGTATCTGGACCTGACCGACGCGACCATCACGCTCATTCCCGAGGCGATTCCCAAGCTGGTGGCCGACCAGGCGTTGCTCCCCGTCAATCTCGACCTGCAGAATAAGGATTTCACTGATCCCGACGGCACCGGCGCCTCGTTCCGGGGCACACGCATGTACGGCATTCAGCTTCAAGGCGCCAATCTGCAGAGTGCCCAGCTACAAGGTGCGCAGCTCAAGAGCGCCAAGCTCGACAGGGCCAACCTGACCCTGGCGGACCTGACCGCCGCCTGGCTGATCGTCGAAACCGCAACGCCGAAAACACCGGTGGACCAGCTCGAGGCGGCCTCCCTTATCAAGGCGTTCATGTTCAACACCGTTCTGGATCAGGCGCACTGCGACGGGGTGGATTTCACCGATGCTATCTTCTCGACCAGCGTCCTCAGCACGCAACCGGCCAGTGCCGAGAAAGCGTTCATGAACGACGCCAAGTTCAACGACGCCTGGGTGCTTGGAGCGATCTTCAACGGCGCTCAGCTCGCGGGGGCCAACTTCGCCAACGCGCACTTGATTGGCTCAACATTTAAGAACAACGGATCGGTGCCCGCCGAATTAACCCCGTCGAGCCGCGACGGCAGCGACGCGAGCATTGCCCAGGCCGACATCAGCGGAACCGACTTCACCGGGGCTAACATGGACGGGCTCGACATGGTCGGGGCCACCGTCGCGACCAAGAGCGATTCCTTCGGGAAAAACTTCCCGGGCTACAACAATGCGAGCGTGCTAGTGGCGTTCAGCTACGACCCAACCGTGTTCGGCAATACCACGAAAAACACAACGTGCCCCAACGGCAATCCAGGCCCCTGTAAGGTCACATAAGGAGAAAGTCAGGTTCTGCGTTGATCCCCCATCCTCGCGCATCTCCCTCACGCGATGACCTGAATGGGTGGCCACTCCTCGAATAGACCGAGCACGGCTATCAATGCTCTTCCGAGCTTGCTGATATATCCCTTTTCCTATAGGCGCAGGAGTCTTCAAGGGCGGCAAGGGTGGTCGCCTAACTGCGCGCGTCCAACGAGGGGAGTCCGCGACCGCGCGTTGCGCGAGCAAAGGCGATCATCCAGGCCGCCCTTTCTACTCTCTGGAATTTCTCCCCTCCTTCTGGAATTTCTCCACACTGTGCACCCCATGACCTCTCTTCAGCGTTCTCTCCTTATGGGTCTCTTTCATATCGGTCCTCTGTACTGGCGCATGCTTTCGCATTTATCCTGATTCCAGTTTCCTCCGGCACAATCCCTGCTTAGCCATTCCACAGATTCCTTGGAGCTATTGGCCATGCCTTCTTCCATTCTGCTCATAGACGAGAGCCCAGGAGAATGCGAACTGTTTCGCCAGGCGTTGTCGCAGGCCGGCTATACGGACCGGCTGGATATGGTGGATGGCAGCCAAGCCGCGTTGACGCACCTCAATGACCACGCAAACGGCGATGAACCGGCGCTGATTCTGCTCGACCTCAAACTGCGTGGCGAACGTGGTGTGGAGGTCTTGCAGCGGCTCAAACGGGATCAGCGCTATGCGCACATTCCGGTCGTGATTTTTACCAGTTCCGACGATGCCCTGGATATCTACGCCTGTTACCAGGCAGGGGCGAACGGCTATGTGGTGAAACCGGGACGGTTCGATGACCTCGTGACCCTGTCCTTTCACATGTGGAAATTCTGGCTCGAGCATAACTGCAGCCGACGGATGGCTCCCTCATGCTGACCCGCGCCGCCCTCAAGAACCCCTACGCCGTCTTCGCGCTCTGCATGATCGCCTTAATTTTAGGCGGCGTGTCGTACCAGAAGATGCGCGTGGACATCTTTCCTGAGATCAAGCTGCCTTCGATCCTCGTCACGACCTTCTATCGCGGCTTGAGCCCCACCGAAATGGAAGGCGCGATTACCTTCCGCCTCGAGCAGCGCTTCGTCGAGGCGAGCTACGTGGAACACATCGAATCCCAATCCCTGGCGGGCATGAGCTACATCAAGGTCTTCTTCCAGCCCGACTATGGCATCGATGCGGCTCAGTCTGAATTGACGAGCCTGGCCTACAGCGTGATCCGCACACTCCCCCCCGGCGTCTACCCGCCTTCCGTGTTCAAATTCGGCGTCGCCAGTCTCCCGATCGGATTGCTCTCCGTCGCGAGTGAATCTCTCGGCGCCAAGGAAATCCGCGACCTGGCCTACTTCACCGTGCGCGGGCAGATCGCCAGCATCCCGGGGATATCGTTTGGCCCCCCGCTGGGCGGGAAAGTCCGGCAGATCACGGTATTCCTCGATCAGCAGCGCCTGCTCGCGCGCGACATTTCCCCTTCCGAGGTGGTCAATGCCATCAACGCACAGAGCGCCATCATTCCAGCCGGAAACGTCAAACTCGGGGATCTCGATTACTATGTCTATTCCAACAGCCTCATCGACGTGGTCGACCAGATCAACGACATCCCGATCAAGATCGTGAACGGTACCCCGGTGCTGGTGCGTGACATCGGCACCGCCGCCGACAGCGCCGCGGTCCAGACCTCCATCGTGCGCGTGAACGGCCGCGAAGCGACCTATATTCCGATTACCCGCCAGGAAGGCGCCAACACGCTCGAAGTCACGGACGGCATTCGCGCCAAACTGTCCAAGCTCACGGAAATTCCGGCCGGCACCACCGTCAAGTTTCTCTACGATCAATCGATGTACATCCGCCAGGCGATCTCAAACTTACAGAAGGAGGGGCTTCTCGGCGCCGGATTGGCAGGACTGATGATTTTTATTTTCCTCGCCAGCATCAAAGCCGCGCTCGTCGTCGGGCTGGCCATCCCCCTGTCGCTCACCACTGCCCTGGTCGCGCTGTACCTCACCGATCAAAGCGTCAACATCATGACGCTGGGCGGATTGGCCCTGGTGATCGGCACCCTGCTGGACAATAACATCGTGGTGCAGGAAAACCTGCACCGCCACTTGGAGATGGGAAAAGACGGGCGTTCCGCGGCCGAAGACAGCGCAACGGAACTGACGCTTCCCATTTTGGTCGCCACGATCTGCATCCTGATCGTCTACCTGCCGATCATGTTTTTCACCGGCATCATCAAATACCTTTTCGTTCCGCTCGCCATGACGGTCGCCTTCGCCATGCTGGCCGACTATGTGGTCTCCATGTCGGTCACCCCCGTCGTGCTGGCCTGGCTGTACCAGGCCGGTCACGGAAAGACAGCGGAACAGGATGCCTCGGCCGACGAGGGCTGGTTTCGCCATGTCCTCGCGCTCTACGTACCGCTGTTACGAGCCGGCGTACGGTTCAAAGCTGTGGTCATCGCCATAGCGCTATTGGCCTTGATCGGCACCGGCGGATTACTCGTCCCATTGCTGCACACGGAATTTTTCCCCAGGATCGACGCAGGAAACTTCACCATGCTGGTCGTGGCTCCCGAAGGATCGAGGATCGAGAAGACCACCGCCATCGTGGGCCAAATCGAGCGCCTGGTGCAGGAGACGATCCCAAAAAACGACTTGGAGGAAGTGATCTCCAATACCGGCCTTTATTACGGCGACGCGGCCCGGTTCGCTCCGAACACCGGCAACCATACGGCGTTCGTACTGGTGAATCTGGTCAGCGGCCACGAGGGCAAGACGGACGATTACATCGCGGCGTTGCGCGATAAACTCAAGACTTCGTTGGCCGGCGTAGAGGTCTCGTTCCAAACCGGCGGCATCATCAGCGACGTGTTGAACTTCGGCTTGAAGGCCCCGATCGACATCCAGGTCAAGGGGCCCAACCTCGATATCATCCGGCCGGTGGCAGAGCAAATCCAGCAGCAGATCGCCCAGGTGCCCAACACGGTCGATGTGCGGATCAAACAGGGGAAAAACTATCCCGAGCTGCATATCGACGTGGATCGAACGAAGGCTGCCTACTATGGCATCAACCAAAATCGCGTGGTCGTCGATGTCATCACCGGCATCAGCTCAAATCTGGCACTTTCCCCCAATTACTGGCTCGACCCGAAAACAGCCAACGGATATTTCCTGCTGGCTCAGTATCCTGAGCAGTCGCTCACGACCACCGAGGATTTGCTGAACATCCCGATCATCGGCGCGCGCACCCCGTTGCTCCCGACCGCCAGCCTCACGGGCGGCGGCATGCAAGGCTCAACAGTGGCGCTGCAGAACACGCCCTTCGCGGGACGGCAGATGGAACTCACGAGCGGATATTATGCTTCGGGAGACGATCGCCGGGGACCGCCGGTATTGCTGCGTGATGTGGCCTCGCTCAAGCACAAAACCGGTCCCGATTCGGTAGACCACTATGACCTGTCACGGTTGATCAATGTGCTGGTGACGCCGGTCGGCAATGATCTCGGTCGGGTCGCCGCAGACATCGAGAAGGTGCTGGCCGGCCTGACATTGCCGAAAGACGTGACCATTCAACTACGTGGCGAAGTAGCCAACATGCGGGGCGCCATTCAAAATTTCGCGTTGGCGCTGCCCCTCGCAGTGGTGCTGATTTATCTCGTGATGGTAGCCTTGTTTCGGTCGTTCATCGATCCTCTCATCATCCTGATCGCCGTTCCGCTGGGATGGATCGGCACGGTGCTGATCCTCCTTCTCACGAATACGTCGGTCAACGTCGAGTCGATGATCGGCACGCTGATGATGATGGGTATCGTGGTCTCGAACAGCATTCTGCTGGTGGACTTTGCCAATCGCATGGTGCGTCACGGATCCACGGCGGAACATGCCGTGCTGGAAGCCGGACGACGCCGGATCAGGCCTATTCTCATGACCGCGCTCGCGACGATCCTCGGCCTCTTGCCGCTGGCTCTCGGCTTCGGTGAAGGCAACGAAACCATGGTCCCGCTGGCGCGCGCGGTGGTCGGCGGGTTGGCGGTCAGCACCATCATGACGTTGCTCGTCGTCCCGGTCATGCACTGTCTCGTGCTATATCGGCGGGAACGCATTCACGACTCGTCCACGAGCGGCGCAACCTCGGAGAACATGTGATGGATGACCAGCAGACCTTTCCTCCTGCGGCAAGGCCGTCTCGCCGACTGCTTATCTGGCTCGTCACGGCGGCCCTGTTGCTCATGGCTGTCGGGGGATACCTGTACCGGCACGACAGGGATGAACCAATCACACAGGATCTTGCGAGCAAATCCGCCCTTTCAGAGGCGGAACAAGTGGCCGGCGAAACATCGACCCTCATCGATTCCACTCCGATCGATGTGCAGGTCACAAAACCAACGAGGCGCGACCTCCTGTACACGATCAGACTCCCGGCCAATGTCTCGCCGCTCTATCAGACCACCCTCTATGCGAAGGTGTCCGGCTATCTCAAATGGATCGGCCCTGACAAGGGCGATCGCGTCGCAAAAGACCAAGTCGTCGCGATCCTCGATGCCCCGGAAGTCGAAGAACAATACCTACAGGCCATATCGGATTTCAAAATCAAGAAATTGACCTATGAGCGTCTCGCCAAGGTATGGAAGGAATCGCCGGACGTCATCGCCAAACAGGACGTGGATGTGGCCGAGGCCGCCTATCAGGGAGCCAGGCATCTCATGGAACAGCGAGTCGCCATGCGGGATTACACCAAAGTCCGGGCTCCTTACGCCGGGACCATTACCGCGCGGTTCGCCGATCCCGGCGCCTTGATCCAGATCGCCACCTCATCAGCCGCCACTGCGATTCCCTTGTTCACGATCATGAATCTCGACACCGTCCGCGTCTATACGAACGTTCCGCAAGACGACAGCCCCTGGGTCATCCCCGGCAAAACCCCAGCGACCATCACGGTCACGGAATTGCCCGGGCGATCATTCACGGGCACTGTCACCCGTTCGACCCTCGCGCTCGACCCCGCGACCCGTAGCCTCTTGGTCGAAATCGATCTTCCCAATGAGGACCATGCGCTCCGCCCCGGCACCTTTGCCGAAGTGGCGCTCGGCTTGCGGGAAGTCCCGCAGGCCCTCGTGTTGCCTCCCCAAGCGGTGAACAGCGGTCCGAACGGGAAATCGGTCTTCATCGTCGAACAGGGAACAGCCAGAACGATTCTGATCCAGACCGGAATCAGTGACGGACGATGGATCGAGATCGTGTCAGGCTTGACGGGTGGTGAAGATGTCGTGGTGGTCGGTAAACGCAGACTCCTGGAAGGGATGCCGGTCCGGCCGTCGCCGTTCAATCTGCCCGATGCCCAGTTATCCCAACAGAAATTCGACCGGCGTGCGCCGGGCGGTACTCCGCCGCCACCGACCTCCGTCGCACCGCCGGTTCCAACCCAGAAACAGGGAGATTAGCCATGAGACCCTCACTGACTCGCACCTGCTTCATGCACCTGACCCTTTTCGCCTTGGCGACGACCTTCGCCGCCGGGTCTCACGCAGCGGAATCTGCGCCACCAGTGACGCTATCCCACGGCAGTTTTCTCGCCGTTCAGCAGGCGGTCGAAATCGCCGTCAAGAACCACCCGATTCTCTTGGAAGGCGCGGCTTACTTAAAGGCATCGGAAGCGCGCACCGAACAGGCCCGTTCCCTCTATTATCCGCAGATCTATGCCAACGCCAATACGGTGGCCGGCGCCGGAGTAAGCAATCCCCGTTTTTTGGTCGGCGGCGGCTTGTTGCGGGAGAACCAGACCACATTTACCGGTGGTGTGATCGCCAACCAACGCCTCTACGATTTCGGATACACCAGCAATTTGATCGAATCCAACAAACTTGCCGAGCGCGCGCAGGGACAGGACGTGAGCGCGCGACGCGCCCTCGTCCTGCTACATGTGCAACGAGCCTACCTCACGAGTTTGAAGCGCCGCCGGTTGGTCCAGATCGCCGAGGAAACCGTTCGCGAACGCGGCCAGATCGCCGGTAAAATCGAAACGCTTTACCGCCAACAACTGAAATCGAAGCTCGACTTCGATCTGGCCCATGTCGAATTGGTCAATGCGCAATCTTTATTGGTGCGAAGCCGCAACGATTTGAAATCCAGTTTCGCCGACTTGAACCGGACGATGGGGATTACCGGGGTGGACGACTATGTGCTGGAGAATATTTCCGTGGACGTGCGCCCTCAGAAGACCCTGGAAAGCCTGATCAACGAAAGTCTTTCTCACCCGGAGGTCAAACGCGCGAAGGAACAGACCGCCTCGGCTCACGCGAGACTTACCGCGACCAAGCGCCAATACTTTCCGACTGTATCCGCCATCGCCAGCGGCGGCACGTTTGATCCCTTCGACCCTCGCCAGAACCAGCAAACCGGCGGGTGGTGGATGGCAGGCGCCTTAGTCTCCATGCCCCTGTTCACCGGATTTTTGATCGAGAACCAAGTCCTGGAGGCGACTGCCAACAGAGAAGCGGCATCCGCCGCGACCAGCAACATCGAACAGGCATTGACCCAACAGGTGACCAATGCCTATCTCGATACCGTCACACTCGCCCAGCAAATCAAACTCGCGGAGGAACAGGTCAGGACCGCTGAGGAAGCTCTGCATCTCTCACAGCAGCGCTACAAGCTTGGACTGGGAACCGTTATCGAAGTGACGCAGTCCGAAGTGGCGGTGACGGCGGCGCAAACCCGCCTGGCGGAAACGCAATATGACTACAAGATTGCCGAAGTCACGCTGGCCTATACGTCGCAAGGCGACGATACCGGGAGAATTCTCCTGATGAGCTGCGGGACACCCGTCCGACCGGTCGAACAAGTCAGCCGATTGCAAATTCACCAGGAGACAGCCCACTAGCGTCCGGCTCAGAGTTGAGTTCCGATCCGCCCATGCCTCATGATGAATAGGCTCACAGAGCCAGTCCGGAGAATATTTTAGCGAGGTCGATGACGAGTTCATCTTTGGAGTTGGCCAGCAACCAATCCCATACGCTGGTGCGCTGGCGGATCATGGCCCGGTCCAGATCAAAAAATAAATCGAACCCTTTGGAGACGATGGGGTTCATGGGATAGCGCCGGTCGTAAATCATGCCATACGCCGGAATCCCGTACACGGTCTGCCAGTTGCCCAAAATGAAGTGCAGCTCGGTGCCTCTCACGTACAGGCCACCGGAAGTGATGATGCGCTTGATGGACGTTTGCGGTTGACTCAGATAGTAGGTGATCCGCTCGTTTTCACGGGCCATCCGCAGCGCTTCCACAAGCTGCGGCACCAGGACGGTAATCTCCGCATCGTGAAACACCGGCAGCCGCCGGGCAACGCCCGACAACCAGGTCTGAATCGACGCCTGATGCTCCTGCACCGTGAGCCCCATGAGCAGTCTCCGCACCTGCTCATGGGACAAATTGGCCGGATGGGAAAAGTGCCCCGGGGGCCACTCCGGCAAGACATTGGCATCCAGGTCGAGCCGGACGAAATTGACGGGATCTTCATAGACCGTGCGTGACGGAACCTGAGGAATGGCGCAGCCGGCGGCAAATAGCGCGAAGGAAAAAGTAGCAAGGAAAAAGATACAAGTTTTGGAACGATACGCGACTTCTTTCTTCTGAACAGTCCGCACTTTCTACTTTCTACTTTTGCCCTTCGTTATTCCGCAATCGTGACGGTCATTTCCACGCGCTCCAACGGGTTATCCCGCCCGTCGCGCTTCACGCCGACGACTTTGTCGACGATGTCCAACCCGCTCTCCACTTCACCAAATACCGTATACTGCCAATCTAAAAAATTGGAGTCGTTGACGCAGATGAAAAATTGCGATCCTGCGCTGTCCGGATCGTTGGACCGTGCCATGGACAACGTGCCCCGCTTGTGCGGCTTGCTGTTGAACTCCGCTTTCACCTTGTGGCCTGGCCCTCCCATGCCGTGCGATCCGCGGTCGGGGTTCTTGCTGTTCGGATCGCCGCCCTGAATCATGAACCCGGGAATCACCCGGTGGAACGTCGTGCCGTTGTAAAATCCCTGCTTCGCCAGATCGAGAAAATTTTTCACATGATTGGGCGCCACATCAGGAAACAGGCGCAGCACGATCTGGCCCCATGGCTCGTTTTTCGATGTAATGGTGACGGTGGCTCGTGGAGTACTCACTGGTGCAGTCATCTCATATCCTTTCTTACTCATTTAAAACGGAAGGGCGCGACGGTCTCCCCTTCCAATCCGCGGCTCACCGCTTGCCAGCTGAGGCCGTCGTCATCGCTCCGAAACACCCCTGAGCTGGTTCCGGCGTAAAAACCTTCCTTCTCTCCCTCGATCAACACTTGAACCGACAGGTTGGCGAGCCCCTTGTTCAAAGGCATCCATTGCCGGCCCTTGTCGACGGTCTTAAACACCCCCCGTCCCGTGGCCACGTAGACCCCGCGATCGTTGGTGATCAGCCCGCGGATTGAATCATTCGGCAAGGCCCGGCTGATCGGTTGCCAGGTCTTTCCGCCGTCGGCGCTGCGAAAGACGCCTCCGTCAAACGTCCCGGCGTACAATCCCTGTTCCTTATCCACGGCCAGTACACGGATGAAGTTTTCCACGAGTCCTTCATGGTCGCGCAGGCCTTGCCTGAGGCGGGTCCAGCCGGTCGTACGTTCCTTATAACTATGCACACCCTTGCCGGATGTGCCGGCGTAGAGTGTGCCGTCGCTGGTCCGCGCCAACGCATGCACAAGGATTTCATCCAAGCCGGTCGTCACGACGTTCCATTGATCACGGGCGCCGTTCAACAGGTAGACCCCATCGCCGGTGCCGGCATAGAGCCCCTTCGCATCGACCATCAAGGCCTTGATTTCCAATCGTTTGAGCCCCTTGTTGACCGGTTGCCAGCTCTTTCCGGCGTCGCGGGAACGGAACACCCCGCCGCGAAAGGTGCCTGCGTATATCGTCCCGTCTTTCGCCCTTGTGAGGCACAGCACGAACGGGTCCGTCAGTCCCTCGTTGACCGCCGTCCAGGAATCACCACGATCATTGGTTCGAAAAATGCCCATGCCGAACGATCCGGCATAGACCTCACCTCCCGCGCCAGTCGTCAAGGCCTGAATGCTGGTATTGCCGATATCGGCGGGACCGGCTTGGACTTCACCCGGATGGCCCTGCTCCAGAGCAGGCGGTCCACCGCTTGACAGCTCATTCGGGGGAGAGGCAGCTTGTGCCGGCCACTGCATGAAACTCAGCGTAAGTACCGCCAACGATAGCAATCGACACAACATGGCAACTCCGTCCTTCAAAAAAATATAGGCCGGGGTCAACGGACTCGATGACCGGCGGTCCCCATCGGTATATCAGGATCGACGGGCAGATTCACACCTGAAGTCGGCCCTCCGGCCCGTCCGAACAGTTTCGCACCCAGGATGCCGATCTCGTACAACACCATCAGGGGAACCGCCATCAGCAGCATGGTAAACAACGTGGCATCCGGCGTCACGATGGCCGAGATGATCAATGCCGCCATGATGGCATGTTTGCGATAGTGGGCGAGCGTCGCCGCCGAAACGATCCCGGCTCGCGAGAGCAGCGTCAGGACCAGCGGCAACTCGAACGCGCAGCCGAAAATCAATAGGAATTTCACGTTGAAGTCGATATAGGTTCCAACCCCCAAGGCCGGGGTGATGTCACGGTCCATACCGAAACTCACGAAAAAATCGATGACGAGCGGCAGAATGACCAGATTACAAAAGACCAGCCCCAGCCCAAACAGCAAGGCGGCCAGGAAAAACAAGGGGATCGCCCAGCGCTGCTCTTTGGGCAGCAACGCCGGGGCGGCGAACTTCCAACAGTGATAAAAAATCATCGGCAGGCTCAATATCAGCCCTGCCAGGAAGGAAACTTTAATAGAGGCGAACAGGGCCTCCGTCGGCCCATAGAACACCAGCTGATTGGGAAACGGGCGATTGAGCCAGGCGACCATCTCCGATGAATAGGCGAATGCCGCCGCAAACGCGACCCCCAACGTCACGGCGATGATCAATAGCCGCTTCTTGAGGGTCTGAATATGGGCGGCCAATGGTGCGAGCATCGTGTACCTCACCAGGATGCTGAAAAAAGTCCTCCAGCGGCGTAATCCCGTTCAGGCCCTTACCGCACCCCTATGGGAACAAAGCCTGTCTCGGCCGGCACGGGATGGGCGGGTAAGAGGATGACGACTCGGCCTTCACTTGCCGCGGCCTTGCTGGACGGCCTTTTTGAGCCTCCTGGGGAAAATCGATCCTTGGTTTTAAGATGTCAGATAGGTCGCTTTCACGACTCCGCGTCCCTTTCGATGGCGGGTCGATCGCCCGAAGTATCGGCGCCGCTGAACCGGTTCGAGGGACTATCGACTGCCGCTATCGAAACGATCGGATGAGTTCTGCCATTTTGTCTTTCGTAGCCAGTTTCTCTTTTTGCAATTGTTTTTTCAGCACTTCTTCCGCCGGCGTCAGGACATGCCGTCGCTGCAAGTCCGCCAATTCCGCATCCAGGCGATGGTGAGATTCCTCAAGGGCTCGAAATTCCGTGTTGGATTGCCGTAACCGCTCAGTGATCGCAGTCTCCGTCTGCATATCGCACCTCCTGGTTGACTACACATTTCCAAGGATGACCGTCCCTTATCACCCGGCCGGAAAACTTGACGCAACGGCTACCCGCACAATGGCGTCAATGTGAGCGGCGCCATTTCCATCAGCACTGCATCTTCCGCAGGGTTGGCATAGTAGCCGGTTCGCATGGCAGTTTGGCGAAATCCCAACCGGTGATAGAGAGCCTGGGCCTCCTGATTCGAAACCCGCACTTCCAGCATAGCTCGATTCGCACCTCGCTCCAACCCGGTTTGCAACGCCGTGCAAACCAGCCGCCTCGCGATACCCTGCCGGCGAAAGGGAGCGAGGACGGCCAGATTCATCAATCGCAACTCCTCGAAGACGACCCAAAAACAGAAATAGCCGGCAATCACAAAGTCCCCCGACGGAGGATCGGGACACTTCGCGACCAGAAAATGTGCAAATTGATTGCCGGAGAGTTCCGCTGCCAACATTTTGCGCGTCCAAGGTTCAGAGAAGCAAGCCTGTTCGATGCTCCACACCTCGTCCAGCACATCCGCATTGGCCGGTTCAATAATCATACTGTCAGGATACATCGCTGTCACGCATTGTCCTGCCGTCGGCCTGCATGGCGGCCATCCTACTTGGGTGCGAGCGGGTCGGCGCCTGCTCGACGACTCCGCCGCCGGCCTGGCGCCATCTTACTCGCAACCCGTTGTCGCCGCCGTTCGAGAGCCGACAGGCCCTGTCGTTCGTCGAACTTTACTTCCGCCTCGGTCCGTTGCACATACCGAGGAGCCACCAGTTGCCCCGCGACCAGGCCCCCGTCAAAATACCTCCGCGCCGCTAGCGCCACGCTCACCGCAGAAACACGTTGTCGCTCCGGCGCAATCTCCTCCACTCGCACTCCCGTCGAAGCAATGACCTGCCGGATCTCCTGCTCATAGGCCTGCCAGCCGTCCCCGAGCAACGTACAGGATTCTGTCCCTTGCAGAGCCTGAACGACCGATGATGGAGACCCCACCTGTTCGGCGATACGGGTGTGGAGGATAGAATCGGGCAGCCACTCATAGGCGGCCCAATACACTTCATTTCGCCGGCTCTTGAGCACCGGCAACAGCAGGCCTTGGGCTCCTCGCAGGTTCCACGCCATGGCTTCCAACGTCGGCACCAAGGCCAGGGGCGTGCCTAGGACCGACCGAAACCCCAACATGGTTGCAAGCCCCACGCGCAAACCGGTAAACGATCCCGGCCCGATCGATAGGGCCAACCCCTTCAAGTCACGCAGGGTAAGGCCTGCCTCCTTCATCACTCGATCGATTGCGCGCATGAGAGAGCGCGCATGCGAACCTTCGGCATTCTGCTCGGCGAGCGCCAACACCCGTTCGTCTCGCAACAGGGCCACGCTTTGCCAGGCTGTCGCCGTATCGATCGCGAGAACATGCCTGGCCGACGCCTGGTTCATACCCGCCCGAGTTCGCCCGGCTTGATCGCTTCATTTGGAATCAATTCGTGAAATGTCAGCTGCAGGCTGCCTGACCCTTGCCCGTCGGTCATGCGGATGGCAAAGGGTCGCATAATCCGCCTCCCGGTTGAAGGCTCTTGAATGTTCAGCGCCGGATTACTCTCGGAAGGACCGACCGCTCGATAGTCGTCGAACTGCATCGTCGCCTCGATTTTTCCCTCAGAAGAGAGCCGCTCTTCCTGCACGACCAGCAAATTCCGCCGGTCAAACCAGATTCGTCTTGTCACCATCGGCGCGATCCCATTTTCCTCCGCACGGGCGATCACATCAAGCCGATAGCGGTCGCCCTCTTCAGTTAATTGCACCTGGTCTTCCGGCCCTACGGCTTCTGTCCCAATGATCCCGCCCATCGCCCAGACACTCAACCGGAAGGGACGCGTGAGCTGCCCGAGGCGATTCGCCTCTGACGGCCGGCCGATGACCTCACGCCCCATGGTCGGCAGCCGGAGCTTGAACCGGTCCTCGACCTGCACGAATTCGAACAACTCGCTCCCGACCGCCGTGAAGCCGCGTAACCGAATGGCATCTGGACGTTGATAAAACACGGTGCCCTGTACTCGTTGACCGATCGGCAGGATACCGCCGGTGATTTTCGCGCTGAAGAGCCCCTTGATCGTCCTGACCTCTCCGGCCTGCTCTTGCAGAAGAGCCGTCAATTGTTCCGCCGTCGCCTGCATGAGCGGCCCCGCTTCGCGCGTAGTGAAGAGCCCGCAGCCGGCGAAGCTCAAAGTAAAAAGCAACAAGGCAAAAGTAAGGTAGCTTCTCATTTTTACTTTTCCCTTCTTACTTTGTTTTAAGCCAGCACCACATCCAGCGCGTCCCCGACTTCATGGATTCCGATCAATTCGATGCCTTCTATCGGTTCCAGCTTCGCCACGTTCCGCTCGGGCAGCAGGCATCGCTTGAACCCCATCTTCGCCGCTTCGCGAATCCGCAATTCGGCCTGGCTGATCGCCCGAACCTCTCCACCCAGGCCGACCTCTCCCATCACGAGGGTCGTGAAGTCGATCGCGCTTTCGCGCAGACTCGACGTGACCGCCGCCACGATGCCCAGATCGATGGCAGGCTCGTCGATATGGATGCCGCCGACCACATTCACGTAGACATCCTGTCCCGAGAGATGCATGCCCAACCGTTTTTCCATCACAGCCAACAGCAGAGATAACCGGTTCGGCTCCACGCCATTGGCCATGCGTTTGGGCATTGCATAGTTGGTCCCGGATACCAGCGCTTGCAGCTCGACGAGAATCGGCCGGGTGCCTTCCAGGCTGGACACCACCACGGAGCCGGTACTGCGTAGCGGCCGCTCGGCCAGGAACAATTCAGACGGATTGCTGACTTCCGCGAGCCCGCCCTCCTTCATTTCGAAAACTCCGATTTCATTCGTCGAGCCGAACCGATTTTTCACCGCCCGCAAAATGCGATAGCTGTGGCTCTTGTCGCCTTCGAAATACAACACCGTATCGACGATATGCTCCAGCAGACGCGGACCGGCGATGGCGCCTTCCTTAGTGACGTGCCCGATGATGAATACGGGAACGTTGCTGCGCTTGGCGAACCACATCAACTGACCGGCCACTTCCTGCACTTGGCTGATACTGCCTGGCGCCGAGGTCAGCTGCTCGGTATAGACGGTCTGGATCGAATCGACCACCACGGCCGCGGGCTGCACCTCCTGGATGGATTTCAAGATTTGCTCGAGCGACGTTTCCCCGAGAATCAGCAGGTGTTTGCCATTGATCCCCAGACGCTCGCCCCGCATCTTGATCTGCCGCGGAGATTCCTCGCCCGACACATACAGCACGTGCTCGCCGGCCGCCGCCAGAAGAGGCAATGCTTGCAGCAACAGCGTGGTCTTGCCGATGCCGGGGTCGCCGCCGATCAATATCACCGAACCTGGCACCACCCCGCCCCCCAACACGCGGTCGAACTCTCCCATCCCGGAGCTGCGTCTGGGTTCTCCCACGATTTCGATGTCGGACATCGGCGTCGCCGCAGCCGCCTTCATCATCGCTTGGCGGCCTTTCGGGGCAGCCGGTTGACGTTCTTCCTTGAACGTATTCCAGCCTCCGCAGTCCGGGCAACGTCCGAGCCATCGCGGCGCTTGATGCCCGCATGTTTGGCAATGGAATGTGGTCTTGGCCTTCATTCGCCCTCACTTCGCATCATGGGTCCATATCCAAGGCATCGTAAAGGAAAGGAGAGGTCGATGAATGAAGATGTGGTTCCTGCCACCACCGAGCGAGTGGCCAGGCATACGGACGAAGAGATCAATGAACGGATCAGCCGACAGACCGAGGCGAATATCGCCTACTTCACTCAAGGCGACAGCCGGCTTATTCCTCGACGCCTTCGGGAGTTGGATCAGGAATGGGATATCGAACGGGTACTGGAAGCCAATGCCGCAACGGTCGCCTTGACCGGCTTGCTCCTTGGAAAACTCATCAACCGAGGCTGGTTCCTTCTTCCTGCTGCGGTAGCAGGCTTTCTGCTCCAGCATGCCGTTCAAGGCTGGTGTCCGCCCGTCCCGCTCTTTCGCCGATTGGGTATACGGACACAGACGGAAATCGAGGAGGAGCGGTATGCCCTGAAAGCCTTGCGCGGGGATTTTAAAAACATCAAAGGCCAGGGCCTCGGCATGGCTCAGGAAGCGTTGAAAGCCGTGCGGGCTTAAACGGCCCGCGGAGCGGAACAGTCGCATGGAGATCAGGAGTGAATGGGTCCGATAAGTGGCAGAGCGCAATGGCAGCGGCCGACGCGCCCTTCTTGAGCTCGATCAGCACACTCTCATGCTAGCGCATTCTTCCCCCCATCAAATTCAGCATCGTCATCCCCTGCTATAGCGCCGCAATGACTCTCCACGCAATTAAAGGCGCTTATCGACCAGCAGTGCCAACATCCCTGGTAAATTGTGATCGTCGATAACTCATGGATCGTGAGGCGGCCGTGGGCCGGATTGACAGCAGGAAACTCAACCCTGACTCAACAGCTGGAATTGTGGCGCTGGAGAGCCTATTTGGGAATGTGGCTTACGGTGATGACAGGACTTCTCAGCCTGCTTGCTACCCGGGAAACCTGCGTTCTGCTCGCTTGGAGAATCGGGCGTTTGGTAGGACGTTTTCGTGGCGCCAAATTCTGTCGATGTGCCCCTCTAGGAGGATGAAGTCGGACCAGGGCTCTACGCAACAACAGAGACAAATAAGCCGGCCTGATTGTGATAGAAACCACGAGATGTCGCGCGCTAGCGCCAGGGCGCTAGGAATATCCAATACAGCCCGAGTCGAACCCCGCGAACCATTTAATAGTACGAAATGCTGCGCTCTCGAACATGCCACTGTTTGAGCTTCTCTCTCCCCAGCTTCATTTCCCACCATTGGAACGTTTCCTGGATCCAATTACCGATAGCGTCATATTCGTAGCGATAGGATTTCCGGTCGGTGAGTTTTTCTTGTGCATTGTAGACCAGCTCCTCGATCTGGCTGCCCTGTTGATCATAGCGGAACTCGGAACGAACTTGTCTCCGGCCCCTCAGGTCGGACACGACCTTCTCATGCACGTGCCCCCCATCATCATAGGTCAGGGCGACTTCATAGCCCGTATCGAACCGACCTGACGTGGCGACCGGATTTTCTGCGGCATCGTATCGATAATTGCGTTCGAGCCGCTCCCGTACCACATGTCCCGTATGATCATAGCCATACAGGTTTCGATTGATGACTTGCACGGCATTATAATGCAGGCCCCTCCTCGGCCGCTGCGCCTCGTCGTACTCATAGAACGAAGCATTTTCGAAGGTGCCATCGGCCCACACCGCCACCTCGGCCGATCGATTCCCACGCTCATCATAGGCAGAACGCGTTTCCTTCACGAGCTTGCCACCTGCGTCTTGCACCGCTTCAGCAATCCGTCTGCCTGCCTGGTCATAACTGTAGAGAAACCGGAGGGACCACGAACTCTGAGCAGTCTGCCCGCCGCCCTGAAACCGTTCAATCAGCCGTCCATCCGCATCATATCGATCGGTTTGCACCACCAGGCTTTCTCTGGTTTCAACCGATCGGACCTTTCCCACCAGGCTCTCCTCTTCCCGATCGGATGCCATCGCCGGCGAGCCTGCCTCGGCAGGAAAGGGACAGAGAAGGATGATGACCAGGCTCAGGATGCGGGATAGAGATGAGAAGGCCGGCCTCTGCGAGGGCAGGAGGCAACAACGAAAAGACGAGCCGATCTGTGGGGACTCGGTGGACAGAGGCCCCGACTTCCTAATCGACGGAAGCCAGAGACCCGAGAATGTGATAACCGCCATCGACGTAGATCACCTCTCCGGTGATGCCACGGCCCAATGAACTCACAAGGAACAGCGCCGTATCGCCGACTTCCCCCTGCTCTGTCGCCCGCCGCAACGGAGCAAACGCGCGATGGTGGTCGACCATCTTGCTGATCCCGGATACACCCCGCGCCGCCAGAGTCTTGATCGGGCCGGCAGAGACGGCATTGACCCGGATGTTCTTCGGTCCCAGGTCATGCGCGAGATAACGCACTGTTGCCTCAAGGGCCGCCTTGGCCACCCCCATCACATTATAGTGAGGAACAACCCGCTCACTCCCAAGGTACGTCAACGTGACGATCGAGCCGCCCTCCGTCATCAATGGTACCGCCGCCCTTGTGACCGCCACGAGCGAGTACGCGCTCACATCGAGGGCCGTGGAAAATCCTCGGCGGGTCGTGTTGAGAAACTCTCCCGTCAATTCTTCCCTGGGGGCAAAGGCAAGTGAATGCACCAGAAAATCGAGCCGCCCTAATTTCTGACCGGCCTCCTTCATCAGCGCGTCGATCTGGCCGTCGTCGCCGACATCGCAGACAGAGGCTGAAGCGTCCGGCATGGTCTGCACCAATTCCTCGACGTTTTCGCGCAACCGCTCGTTTTGATAACTGAACAGCAATTGAGCGCCTTCACGCGCCGTGGCTTGAGCGATCGCCCAAGCAATGCTGTGTTTATTGGCGACACCGATCACGAGACCCTTTTTCCCTTCCAACAACATACCGGCTCCTGCTCCTTCAATAAGATGGCGCCCTATCGGGCGCTGAACATAACACGATTGGCAAACGGAGTGAACGACCTGCCGATCATCTCTCTCGCAGCGCAGCCTGCTTATCCTGTCTCCGCCGCGGTGAGAGCGGCTGAGTTTCCTTTCCACAGCGCGTATAAGGTTCACCCTCCTGCCCTGGTGCGTCAAGACCGCCCTTTTACCTTCTCACGTGAAGTGGTATCCCGGCAGCCATGAATTGCGCGCATCGGACGAGCATGCTTCTGAGCCTGCGCCTTCTGCGAGCACATCGCTGTCGGGACACCACTTCACAATTTCTTCCTCACCTCTTTCCAATCTTTCGCCGCCCTGGCTTTCCTCGGCAGTTCTCCTTTAGGCGGCTCCGGCACCAACACCACTTCCATGCGATGCTGGATCAAGGTGTCCGCAAACATCCTTGTGCGCCCGATGCCCGCTTTCATCCTCGTCCAACCATCCTGCTTGAAGCTGTCGAGAATGGCGCTCAGACCTCCGGATGCCGGCATCGGCAACAGACCGACGGGGAATTTATGGAACTCCAACCATCGGCGTACTCCGTCGCTTTGGAAAGGTTCCAACTGTGGCTGGCCGCTCCCCGGCACATACACTAGATTGTAATAATATTGCGTCAGACGGCTCAGCTCTTCCGCCGCATCAGGTACCGGCTGTACGGACGGTTGTATCGCCGTTGACGAAAAGGATTCGGCAGAGGCAATCGAGGCATTGGGTTGCATCAGCGCCGCGAGCTCGACGACTAAAATCGGACGCCGGCGCTCCCAGACAAACAGCGTTGCTTCCGCCTTCGCCACCTCGACCGAGGGAGAATCGTTGATCGACACCGTGATGCGGTTGGTGCCGCGCGCCTTCGGAGTATACTCAAAGAAGGCCGATCCGGCTTCATTGGTTTTGGCTGTCGCGACCAGCTTGTCGTCGATGTGCAACTGAGTCGGGATGCCTCCTAACTCGGAACTTTTCACCCCAGCCTTACCGACGAGCCGGGCCTCGATGTGAACGGCCTGATTGGGTAACGTCAGGGCATCTTTCACTGTCAGAACGCCGGTCACCTTGTCCGCAGCTTCGCCCGCGGCCCCCACCATCCAACAAAAGAGAACGATAGGAAAGATCCAATGCGAACCGGAGCGAAGCAATCCTGCCATGGGTCTTTCCGACCTCCTCTTCAACACACAACGGGTTTTCTCAGGTGAAGAGTCCTCGATCCCGGCTGACGGTGAGATAGGTATCGCCCATGCAGAATATGACCAACCCGATCAGCGGCACGAAGGCCAGCGAGAGACCAGAAACGCCCAGGACAACGAGCAAGGTACCGGCCAGAAGCAAAGGACCGCCTCGCTTTTCCCCGATGTAGAGATGTCCGAGACC
The DNA here is from genome assembly GCA_020697375.1 of Nitrospira sp. The sequence goes on from JAJFBJ010000048.1 coordinate 20,950, forward strand.
TGGCAGGACCGAAAGCGCAGCGGCACGGTATGCGTGGGAGGTTTTCTCTAGCGGATCCATGGCGTCAGCAAGTTCACGGCTCGGCGTTCGGGGCCGCGGGACTAGCCCTTCAGAGCCGCCAGCACATCATCGACATGACCCGGCACCTTCACTTTGCGGAATAGGGCCTTGATCCCTCCCGTGGCATCGATCACAAAGGTGCTTCGTTCGATGCCCCAGTATTTCCGGCCATACATGCTTTTCTCCTTATAGACATCATAGGCCTTGGAGACCAGGCCTTCTTCATCGCTCAAGAGCGCAAAGGGCAATCCGTACTTCGCGACAAACTTCTGGTGCGACGCTTTCCCATCCATGCTGACTCCGAGTACCACCGCTCCCGCTTTCTTGATCGGCGCGAGCGAGTCCCGGAAATCACAGGCTTCTTTCGTACAGCCGGACGTATCATCCTTGGGATAAAAATACAGCACCACCTGTTTCCCCTTGAGGCTTTTCAAGCTTATCGTGGTCCCATCCTGATCCGGCAAGGAAAAGTCCGGCGCCTTCATCCCGACTGCTAACTCATCGGCCATGCTTCCATCCCTTCCCGCTGGTCGCTTGTCACCATGTCGTCACTCTACGAAACCACCATGGCGAACGAGCTTACACCATCTCCGGCATGCAGATATCTAGAAAGCCGTTCTCTTCGTTCATCGTGAAGCATGGTTCGTCGCTCCGTGCGGCGCCGAAAATGGTCTCTCGGAAGAGACACTGCATCCCTTGTCTGAGTCGATGGCACAACTGGAAGACTGTTCCAACCGCCTGTGTTAGCGCGGCCCGCTGCCGATGGTCGGCTGTCGGGTCCCATACGGATGTTCTTTGGGCGGTCCCTTCTGCGATTGCGGACTTCCGAATGGACGCAATGCCGGGGAATCCCAGATCACTTTGTCGCCGGGCGCCAAATTCGCGGCCTCGATAAATTGCTGCCTGGCTTGCTCGGTGTCTCCCAATGCGTTCAGGGTCAACGCATAGTTGTAGCGAGCCTGTCCGGAATCCGGGACCGTCTTGATGAGCTGCCCGAAATAGTCTTTCGCTTCCGCGAGCTGGCCCGCCTGAAACGCCTCCGTTCCACGGTTGTTCAGCGCAAGGGCCTGCTCATTGGTCCCATAGGTCAATTCCAAAGGAACGAGGGGTTTCGGTTTGGAATGCGTACAGGCCGGGAACGACAATATCACCACACAGAAGATAATCCATGGAATGAGTCTCATTGTATGACCTCGTATGAGCTTGTCCGGATAGTCCATCGTCCGTCACTACGGTTGGGCGTGTTTTTTTTGTTCTTCTTCGAAGGCTTTCCGATACATCACGTCCCATTCCGAGCTTCCTTCCACGATGTGCCTGGAATAGGACGCCAGTCTTGCCCGCACTTTCCTGTCAATTTCTGCGTCAAGGGCCAATTCAGACGCAAGCACCCGTTTGATTTCCCGCAACACCTTCCCGTCTTCCTCGGTGAGACGGCAATGCCGGCTTTGCTTGAACGTTCCGAGGGCGAGATGCGCGAGATGGCTGGCTTTGTCGTCGCTGAGCACGCGTGAGTCCAATTCTAAATGTAAAAGGCTGAACGATGGACCGGCTCAGTCCCATTATTCAGCATTCAACATTCTACAAAATGATGCCCCGGTCACGCACTAGCTTCTGCTTGATCATCGTGAACATCTTCTGATAGTCGACCTGTCCCTGCTCGATTTGCCGCTCGTAGGTCTGCATCAACCGGCGGACCTCGACATTCAAACGATCTTCGGCTCCGAGCTCCTCAGTCATCGTCTGTTCCAAGGATTCCCGAAGGGCCTTCCGATCCCCTGTCACTTGCACATAACCCAGCTCGTGCAACCGGGCGATCATTGACTCCGCCATATGATGGATCCGCTCTTTCGTCAGCCTCATCGCGTGACCTTCCCTGCCGGAGTCCTCCGGGTATCGGAGCGCCATCCCTACAAAAAGAAGCCTTACCCGATCGGCGGGCTCTGCTCGATTCGTTCCACACGGATGGTACTGGCGTTCATGGCTTGACGCAAGGTCGCCGCATCGCCCAGCACGCGCCCCACTACATTGACCCGGTCCGCAGGGACCGGATCGGCTCCCATGCTCATCGGCGTGCGTCCAAAAAAAATCGCCAATACCTGGCCGGCTCCCCAGAATGCCACATCGCCGACTTTAACCTGGGTCGTCGCCGTCTCACGGTGATCCTTCACCCCGGGAAGCTTGAAATAAAATTCTTCTCCCCAGACATTCAAAGGCCCCTCCGCGGGCAAGGCTCGATAGATTTCCTCGGCCGTTCTGGTGCTCTTCAGTTCAGCATCCAGCTGGATGCCGCCTACCCTGATGCGAATACGTTTCATGGTTCCATTCGTGGTCATGAGCCCTCACCCGGCATTGATGGTCGGCATTCTCCGCCAATACGAAACGCCGCACCAGTCGCGGACTCTAACTTGTTTATCCATTGAAATCAAGGCTACAATCCGCGACAGGCTTCGTCCATGACATTTCTATGCTGACTTCGACTTTCGTGCATCTCAACGGCATCGGGCCCTCCACCGAGCGGCGTCTCTGGGAAGAGGGAATCTTCGATTGGACAGCCTTTCGTCTGGAGTCTCGCCTGCCAGGCATCTCTCTTCCACGCAAAGCTTTATACGATGTCGATCTCATGGCGGCGCAGGATCACCTCGAACGTCGAAACGCCCGGCACTTTGCCGGTTGCCTCCATGCTCGCGACCACTGGCGGCTGTTTAGGACCTTCGGGGCTCGGGCGCTGTACCTCGACATTGAAACGACCGGGCTCTCTGCACGCGAGGGCCAGGTGACGATCGTCGGCCTCTATCGGAAGGGTCGCATGAGCACGTTGGTGTGGGGTGACTCCCTGACCAAAGACATGGTCCAAGAAGAACTCGATCAAGCCGATGTGCTGATCACCTTTTTCGGCAGCGTCTTCGATGTTCCCTATTTGCAGACATATTTTCCTGGCTTGCAGGTATCAATCCCTCACTTCGATCTCTGTTTCGCAGCCAGACGCCTGGGACTGCAAGGTGGACTCAAACACATCGAACGCGAGCTGGACATCGCGAGAGAATCCGATCTGCATCACGTCGATGGGATGGAGGCGGTTCGACTATGGCATCGATACCGCGGAGGCGATGAAGAGGCGCTGGAAACGCTCATTAGGTATAATGCCGCAGACACCACAAACCTTGAGCCGCTGGCTGAATGGCTGTATGAACGGCTGGCCGCCCGGTACGGTCCGGAGCCTGTGAACGGAATCAGATAGAACGGGGAAGCACGGACATGTGGGCGTGGAAGGCATATGGTCAGACGGATCGCGGCTTGGTCCGTCCTACCAACCAGGATGCGTTCCTCACTGACGACCGGCACCGCCTTTGGGCCGTGGCGGATGGCATGGGAGGGCACGCAGGCGGAGATATGGCCAGCCGGCTTGTAGCCGATACTCTCCATGAGCTCGCGCCAAGCCTTTCTCAAGGCACGATGGAAAAAGAGCACATCACCTCCCGCCTCACCGGCATGGTGCAACGGGCCCACGCGAACGTTCTCGACTATGCGAATCGCCATCCTCCACTACAAGGTATGGGCAGCACGCTGGTTTTGGCGCATCTTTTGCCGTTTCCCTCTCCCCTCCTGACCGTCGTCAACGTCGGCGACAGCCGGGCCTATTTGATTCGAGCAAGCTCCATTACTCAATTGACGCGTGACCATACCCTGATTGACAAATATATCCGCGAAGGAAGCCTTACGCCCGCGCAGGCCGCATGTCATCCGGACCGCCATGTATTGACCCGCGCCGTGGGGCTTGACCCCTGCATCGACGGCGACATCTATTCGTGTGATCTGTTGAACGGCGATGTGGTTCTGCTCTGTTCGGATGGTCTCACCAAAATGCTGACCGACGAACGTATTCTTCATGTCGCCATGCCGCACCGGTATAATCCCCTTCTCTCCGCACAGGCTCTCATTCGAACGGCTCTTGAGGCAGGCGGTATCGACAACGTGACCGTCATCGTCTGCACCATCACCGACACACCTGATCCGTCAGATAGACGTTGACAGGACCTGGAACCACAAGGTAGCCTCGGAGGGTTGCGAGTTCTCTATGCAATTTTCTTTCGAACCTATCACGATTGGGCTTGGAGCAAACCGATTTCCGCGGTGGAACTGGTTGTTCTTCACTACGATCCTCAGCATTTTTTCCGCGTCCTTTGCTTCAGCCCACGAGTCTCTTAATCCGGAAACGACCTTGCGTCTGCTCGTGCAGGCGAACGCGGAACGAGATCTCACCACGATGTCCCAGTACATGTCGCACGATGCCGACGCCATCGGGTATACGATCGACGGCCGCAAATATATCGGCTGGCCTGCCCTTGAGGCCGACATGCGGAGCGAATTCGATTCGGTAGTCAAACTGGAGATTCCCATCACGAATCTTCACTTCTGGAGGAAAGGCGATATTGCCTGGTTTGCCATGGAACTGGACTATATCCGGTACACCAACCTCGATGATCTCACCCATCGCATGGTGCTTCCACTGCGTGAGACCGGAGTCATGGAACGGCGGGATGGACGCTGGATCCTCGTGGCTTGGCATGAATCTACCCGACAACAAGACGGGGGATCAAGAAGCGCCTCGGCAGACTCGGCATCCTTACTCCATCGCACCTCCGATAGCCAGACGGCCATCCCGGAAGGTGTCGATTTGAGCGGGGAATGGGAAGTCACTGAAATCGAGGACAATAAGTCGTATCGCGCCACGCTCGATTCGCACGGCAACGGTCCCTATACCTGGCAAGATGGGCGGTTTTCTACGACCAGTTTCGACGACCGTCGCTGGCAGGGCACCTGGAAGCAAACCGGCAATGACCGCGAAGGCGCATTTGAAATCGTCCTTTCCGAAGACGGCACCCAGGCCAAAGGCATTTGGTGGTACGTCCGTGTCGGCAGCAGAAACAATATCCCGCCTCGGCAGCATGGTGGCACCTACATGTGGAAGCGACTCACTCCGCCCCCCGCCACCAGATAACGCATGAGCGATACTTCCTTGCCATTTCATTCACGCTCACGAGCAGCCGGTCTACTTACAACAAGGAGGGTCTATGAATCGTGCCCTGCTGTCGATGGTCTTTTTCTTGGGGCTCACGAGTGCGGTCTTTGCCGGGGGCGGTCACGATCACCACGCGATCCCCACCATGCCCAGTACGGGAGAGACCAAAATTACCATTGACGACCACACGGTCACCCTCACCTTCGGTCCAGTCGATCTTCCCACCGGGCACGACGGCGACCTCGCCTCCAGCATGCCGAAGAAGGTATTTCAATTACCGGACGACACCTACATGATCGGGTATAAATCCGAGGTATTCACGAAGGATGGCCGGGCGCTTCCGAAGAATTACTTGCACCACATCCTGATGCTGAATAACGACAAACCCAGCGTCTCTTGCGACGGGGAACCGTTGTTTTTTGCCGGCGCCGGTTTGGAAATGACGGAAGCACGATTTCCAGAAGGGTACGGTGTCAAGCTGGCGAAGGGACAGAATTTGATGTCCATCGTCGCGTTCTACCATAAGGCCCCTCCCACAAAAGATGTCATGGCGCGATTCACGATGTATGTGGCGCCGAAAGGCGCAACGGTGCAGGAGTTGGATGTATACCAGGTCGGTGTCAACATCGTCTGTTACAGCAAGTTCGGGCAGCGTGGCGCGGACCAGACCGATGAGGGCATCGAAGTAAAGCCGGGCGTCACGGTGCTGTCGGCGCCGTTGAAATTCAATATGGATGGCTGCGTCAAATTCGCATACCCTCACGGCCACGATGAACTGCTCATGATCGCGCTGGAAAACAGAAGCACGAACGAGACGCTTCTCCGAACCGTCCCCGATGTGGATGCCGACGGCACATTCCGTGATTTTAAGCCCCACCAAGTATATCGAGATGAAAAAGGATTCACGGTCAGGAAGCAAGACGATTATGAGATGATCATGGTTCATCACCATCCCTTGCAGAACCCGAATATTCATCATGGAATGGGGAATTATCTCCTCTATATGACTCCGGGGACCTGCCTTCAAGCTCCCAGCACGGCATCTGTCCATTAGTCGCTGTTCCCTTACGCCCACCGCAGTACAACGATTGCGGTGGGCCATTGTGTTTTCTTCAAGCGATTTCCTCGAAAACAGGACACGACGTGCCGCCCGCTACTCGATTCCCTCCCAAGCGAAATGTCGCACGACTCTCCGGCTCCGCCCCCTTTATCCGCCGGATCACGCATTCCCCTACAGAAGTAAATTCGTCCCCTCGGGCAGCGGACTGTGCTTTTAGGAAGCTATATGCTATTGAACCACTCACGCTCATTGACCGGCGGCTGGAATCGACGCCATTGTACTTCCGGGGGACGATGATACTCATTGTTGTACAGTACACATCTGACCTCATCCGGGGCCTTACAACGGTATCTGATCGAGGCGACGATCGCAGCCTTGCACCATAAGGGCCAAGAGATTCATGTCGGTTCCTGTCCCTTCGCTCAATATTCTTCTCATCAACCAACATCCCGATGAAATCAAACTGGTTACCTCCAGCCTGAGAGCTTTTTTTACCGGCTGCCGGATTGAAGCAGGATATTCTTCAGAAGAGGCCCTTACATTCAGCCAGCGTGAAGAGTGGCACATTATTCTTATCGATCAGAACTTGATTGGCGATAATGATTTCGACATCCTCATACGCATTCGCCGGAATGCGCCTTATGCGGCGATCATGATCCAGACAAGCCGGAGCGATTGGGAGACGGCCGTTCAAGCTCTGCAAAGCGGGGCGGAATTTCTTCTCTTCAAGAATTCACCAGGTTTCGTCACTGAGTTGTTGTTTTCGGTACAGGAAGCCGTCGAAAAGCGTGATCTCCGCATGAAACTGGACAACACCTTTCAGCGGCATTTACGGTTGGTCGAGACACTGAACGATTTGTTGTACGAACTCGATCGGGAGGGGCGTTTCGTCTACGTTAGTCCCACCGTCACCGACATGCTCGGATACAGTCCCGAGGAGCTTGCCGGCCAACATTATTCCATCCTTCTTTCTCCTTTGCAGGAACCTGCGGGACGTTTCCGCTTGAATGAACGCAGGGCCGGTAGCCGTTCGGTACGCAAGCTCGAGCTCACTCTCTTGCGGAAGCCACCGCTTGATGGATCAGCCATCCCCGTGGCGATGGAAGTCACGGCCAAGGGTCTCTACGACCATGCCAATCGGCATGTCGGTACAGTCGGATTGCTACGCGACCTTTCTGAGCAGAAGGAACAACAGGGTCGCTTGGCTCGGCTCGAGACCAAACTCCGTGAGAGCGACCGTCAACTCGTACTTTCGCGGGAGGCGGCAGAGGTATCGCGTCAACTGCAACAGCCCCTCAACACGCTCCTCGCTGATTCACAAAGACTTCTCAGCTCAATCCAGCACAGCCAGATCGAACAGCATGTCGAAACCATGGTGACGCAGGCTTCGCAGGCCAGCAGGCTGAGCCAACAACTGGTGCAAGCCATTCAAGCGCAACCATGGGGCATGGAGCCCCTTGCCCTCAATGACATCCTTCAGACTGTCATACAGTCGATCCAGCGGGAAATACGTGGCAAGGATTTCCTCGTGACATCACAATTCGCAGATGATCTACCCAAGATTCTGGGGTGGCGTGACGCAATCGAAGATCTCGCACGCATCCTTCTCGCCTATGCGCAACGATGCACCTCCAACACCGCCGTGCATTCGCGTCTCTCCTTGCATACGGAACTTCTGGTCGTACAATACGACGGTGTCGCTCAGGGCGGCCGACGAGTCGGCTCTGAAACCGCCCATACGTATGCGACCTTCACGATCCGGGAAGTCGCCGGAGACATAACTCCTGCCACACTCGAACTGCCTGACGACAGCATTTCGCCCGATGATTTTTTACGAGCCCACCGGATCGTCCAGGCGCATGGAGGCGCCATCGAGATCGAACGGGCATCCGACAGGGGATTGATGATCAGGGTTCGGATCCCGGCCTTCGCTGATGCCGAAACGTCGCTGTTCGCTCGCGAGAAACGCGAGCGTTCGGAAAACATGATACCCGTCCCGAAAGCCGGTATTCGTCCAGCGGATCGTTCGAGCGCCGCCGCACAAGCCTATGAGCGCCGTCGATCCGGGCGCAGGTTGTTCTCACTCCCCGTTGAGTTGTCCATCGGGAACGCCATCCTTCGTGGAGTCCTGGGAAACATGAGTACCGGAGGAGCGCTCCTGACCGTCCGCGACCTGTCGCCATCGGTTCATCAGCAACCTGCCTACATCGTAATCAAGACGCCGGTGAGTTTTTTGGAACTTCATGGGGTGGTTCATGAACGACCCGCCGAAGCGACAGATCTCATGTTTCCGTCTATCAAGAACCTTGCCATTTCCTTTGTGCATAGCAGTGAGCATGACCTGAACATACTCGATTCGCTTCTCGACGGATTGCAAGATGGTTCGACAAGCGTGACAGTTGAAGGCCTGATTCTTCAGCCTTTCGAAGGTGAAGAGAGCCGTCCTCACGATGTCGTTCCATCCGGCGGGATGCGGAACGATCGACGGGAATCGATTCGCATGAAAGTGGCGCTGCCCATCCTATGCACCGGCTCGCTGCATGGAACAGAACGGCTCCCCGGCCTCAGCTTAAATCTCAGTCGAGAGGGAGCCTGCATCGAACTGTCCGGGCATCCGGACTCCTTGGCGGTTCAGGAAACTATTCAATTGATTCCTGTCGCGCCGAGCCCTCAAGCAGCCGATGCATCGTCGCAGGAAGAATCAGAATCGTCATGGACCGCCCGTGTAGTATGGATTCGGCGGCAAAACAACGACCATCCTCGCTTTTTGACAAGGCAGGCGGAACGGCTCCTTTTAGGTGTGCGATTGGAGCATTTATCTGCGGCGCAGGAATCGCGGCTTCGGAGCATCCTGGACCCGGCGATCTCCTCCTCCGATTTAGCCGAACCGGTATCCGATGCTCCCGTCATCACCGCCTCCTACGTCCTCCGTAATCGTGAAGGATATAAGATCGCCTTGTGCCATGATCTCTCTCGGTACACGCAACCCACGAATCCTCCAGCCGTCCTGCTCTGCCCGGGATATGGAATGAGCCAACAGGCCTATGTACCCTTCGCCTATTACCTTGCCGGTTGTGGGCTGCGGGTCCTGCGTTACGATCACAGCCGTCACATCGGGTTGAGCGACGGCGATCCGGCCCACACAACGTTCACCTCCTTGGAAGACGACCTCGATACGGTGCTTGCCTTTATACGAAACGAATGGCCCGGCGCATCACTCACCTTGGTGGCGCCGGACCTCCTCGGACGTATCGCACTGCGTCGCCAAGATTGGCATCGGCTGCTCGGGCGTCTCTTACTTCTCAATCCCACTCTGGACATCAGAACATCGCTCACCGACCTTCATCAGCGGGATCTAATTCATGAGCATCTCACGGGAAAGCGGTTCGGAAAGGGCAACCTCTTGGGACTCCCACTCGATATCGATCGATTTTTGGCCGACGCGGTCGCCGCACAATACGCCGATGTGAGTACTCTTCATAAAGACATTGCGCATTGTCGAACGCAGGTGGTGTTTTTGACTGCCGGCCCGGATATATCTGACTCGACGATACCCGGTCCATCACCGGCCCTGTTGGACGAAGCGATGCATTTGCTCGCTGCAAGAAGCAGCCGGGTGAACCTGCCATCTAGCATCCTGACTGCCGGAAACATCGCGCCAAAAGCACTGCATGTGAGCTGGCAACGTCTTGTACAGCTTTGTCATTCCGCGGACACATTGCCGCATCATTTTTCTTCCATAACCTTCCCGGCCATTGTACGGTCCACTGCCATTCGCTCGCGATTCGAGCGCGAACGACTTCGATCTAAATATTCCGTCGGAATCGCCTTACGCAAACGGCTATGGACCCTGCAGACCGAGCTCACTCGGACTCTAGATGAGCTGCCGGCCTATTGGCAATATATCGATCACCTCTACCAGCTCTCACAACCGCTTCATGAAGGACTTTCTGTCCTGGAAGTGGGTTGCGGCATACATTCCTTCGCCAGGTTGCTGCTCTTGAATCTGTCATACCGCCTTCGCGCGAGAACCTGGCGTCACACCAGAGCGCTTCGGTATGTCGGACTAGACTTCTCCCTTGCCGCGATCCGCGAAGCACAAGCCGCAACACGTGAAACCGTCCGCCATGTGGACAGTCTGTTCTCCGGGCGTATTTCAACGTTGATACCCGTCGCACAGAGCTGGATGCTGGGGCGGTCCATCGATGCGCTTCCCTTCGCCGACCATTCATTCGATTGTATCATTGTGAACTTGACGCTCAGTTTTTCCCCTTCTCCTCTCCATGCCCTTCGAGAACTTTTCCGTGTGCTTCGACCCGGCGGAAAATTGATCGTCAGCGCCTTTACCCCCACCGCAGACATGGCTTCGTTATACCGGGCTCCGTTGCATGAGCTCAATATCGACGAGTTCACGGGAGAACAACGCCAGGCACTGAATCACATGGCTCAGCTCTGCAAAGCCCTGCGAACCGGCCAGCTTCATTCATTCGAAGAAGACACATTCAGGGCTCGCCTGTCGCAGATCACGACTGCTCCTGCCAAGCTCATGCGCGCAATCGATGGACATATTCTCTTGGGGGTCATCCAAAACTTTGATTCCTCTAGCTGAAAAAAAAGTGCGCGGATATACTCCACTTACCGGCAGCAGGCATGCATTGGGCCAGGTTGGCACCTCGAACAGCATGGTGTCCGAATTGAATTTCTCTGTGCACCACGATGACAGGTCACGAGCACTATCTGCACACTTCTCTCCCGTCACATTGTGTGAAATGCGTGAGGATGATCGGCAATTTTGCTGAGGCCGCGGGATGTGCGACAAACCTCCCGTGTCTCGGTGATGTCATCTTAAACGCTCTCTCGAAGCACCTGCGCCTATCTGAAGCAGCTCTCTGGATGCGAGAGTCCGACTTGGGTCAGTATCGTCTCATCGCTTCCCTAGGTCACAACATCACTTCCCTATCCCCCTCCTTTCCTGACGAACATCCTCTCACGACGTTCCTTTCGGCGACGCCGGGCATACTTCTGTACGATCCCGAGAAGTCGTCCATGATAAACAACGCCATGATCGGGTTGCGCGCCGCCGTTTGCGTCCCGTTTCAGAGCCAGACACGTCTCATTGGTCTTTGCACCCTCGGCCCGATCGGCATGGATTTTCGCCTGGATGAAGAGTCCACCGCCGTCGCTGAAACCATCGCATGCATCGCGTGCAGCGCCTTACGTCATCACATCATGCAGGACAATCTGCGTCGATCCTCCATGCTGATGAGACGCACCGATCGGCTGCGGTCACTGGAAATCATGGCCGGTGGATTTGCTCACGAAATCCGCAACCCCCTCACCTCAATCAAAACATTTGTACAACTAGCTCCGCAACGCCAGCAGGACCCTGTCTTCATCCGGGAATTCAGCCAACTCGCCATCGAAGACATCCATCGAATCGAGCGCTTGCTCCACGAAATTCTCGACTACGCCGGTTATATGACTCCGCACCCCAGTGATGTGGATCTCAACGAACTCATCACATCCTGCCTTTGTTTCGTATCGGCCTCGGCATCTCACCGGGGTATTCGCCTGCATACAGCCCTCGCACCCCGGCTGCCCCTCCTTTCCCTGGATCGCCAGCAAATCAAGCAGGTCCTCATGAATCTTCTCCTCAACGCGCTTGATGCCACGCCCGACGGCCAAGGAAGCATTTCCGTGCGAACGCGGCCGATTCAGCGGATCGACGGATCTCCGTGGGTGCAATTGCAGGTCGAAGACCAAGGATGCGGTATTGCGCCCGATCATCTGGAACATATCTTCGATCCCTTTTTCACGACCAAGCATTCGAACAGCGCCGGCGACGGATCCGGCCTCGGCCTGACGACCGCGCACCAAATCGTCCGCGAACATGGAGGAGAGCTGTTGGTTGAGAGCCGACCGGGCGCAGGTTCCACGTTTTCTGTAAATCTTCCCTCTGCAAATGAACAGGTCAGAGCCTCAGCAGCACTGGAGTAACATGAAAAAACGGGTACTGCTTATCGATGATGAGCCGCGTGTCCGCGCATCGCTGAAGACGGTGTTGGAGTCGGAGTACGAGATTCTCGAAGCGGCTGATGCGGACGAGGGACTACAGATTTTTAAGCGTGAATCCCCAGATCTGGTGCTCCTGGACGTGATTTTGCCGGGAACGGACGGTTTGACGACGCTTCAAACGATGGGCGTCGAAGATCGTGCGGTGCCGATAATCATGTTGACCGGCACAAAATCGGTCAAGACAGCGGTGGACGCGATGAAATTGGGCGCTGCCGATTACCTCTCCAAGCCGTTTGACGTGGAAGAGTTGCGGATCGTCATCGACCGGACGCTGAACAAGCAGCAATTGGAGCAGGAAGTCCGTCAATTGCGCGCGCAAGTGGTGCGGCGGTATGCCTTTCACAATCTGATCGGTAAAAGTCCGTCCATGCAGGAAATTTACGGCAAGATCGAACAGGTGGCTGACAGTCGGACCACCGTCCTGGTCACCGGAGAAAGTGGAACCGGAAAAGAACTCGTTGCGAAAGCCATCCACTATAACAGCACGCGGCGCGAGCGGCCCTTTATAGCCCTGAATTGTGCCGCGCTGCCGGAGACCCTTATCGAAAGCGAACTGTTCGGACACGAAAAAGGCTCCTTCACCGATGCGACGGCGCGGCGTGTGGGGCAATTCGAATTGGCGCACACCGGCACCTTATTCTTGGATGAAATCGGCGACCTCACTCCGGCGACCCAAGCCAAGCTGCTGCGCGTGTTACAAGAACGGGAGTTCACCAGAGTCGGAGGTGTGCAGTCCATCAAAGTCGATGTAAGAATCGTTGCCGCCACCAACAAGAATCTTGACGAGCTGGTCCGGAAGGGTCTCTTTCGGGAGGATCTCTATTACCGCATCAATGTCATCGCCCTGTATCTGCCGCCGCTGCGAGAGCGCGGCGAGGATATTCCGCTCCTTGCGAAGCACTTTCTAGCCAAACGGATTGAAGAAGAAAAACGCCCGCCTCAGGAATTCACCAAAGAATCGCTGGAGTTGCTGTCCCGCTATCCTTGGCTCGGAAATGTGCGCGAAATGGAAAATATCATCGAACAAGCGTTCATCTGGTCGAAAGGCTCCAGCGTGATCACTCCCGAGCATTTGCCGAATATCCTACGTACCGATACGCGATCGAGCTCACTTCGTGACGACACGCTTGCGGGACGCTTGTCCCTTGAAAAGGCCGTGATGGAATTCGAGCGAGAAATCATTCTGGATGCCCTTAAGCGAACAAACTACATACAAACACATGCAGCCACCATGCTCGGCATCAGCCGGCGGATGTTAAAATATCGCATGGATACATTGGGAATCAGTAGGCCGGATCACGGTGTGAATTCCGATCCTTCAGTGACTCAGGAATGACACGGAATCGCTCAGAGGCTGTCTCACGTCACAGGTCCTCTGATTCTTGGCCGGTTGTTTCTCCTTAACTCACATATCTACTGGCTTGAACAATTCAGACCTGCTATATATTGGCCGGACGGATATAAAGATGATGGTATAGCGTTTGCGTCTCATCTCATGAATTGCAATGCACCGGAGGAGTGTTTTGAATGGGGACTCATGCATCAGCTGATCACGCGGTCGATAAACCCGCGGTTCTTATCGTCGATGATGAAACAGGCCCGCGTGATGCTCTCAAGGTCATTCTTCGCCCGTTCTTTACGATCCATTCTGCGGACAACGCCAAATCCGCCCTGGATATTTTGAAGGACCGTCACATCGACCTCATTACGCTTGATCAGAAGTTGCCCGATCGCCAAGGTATCGACCTGCTCCAGGATATCAAACAGGATCATGCCGATATTGAGGTGATCATCATCACCGGCTATGGGAGTTTGAAGTCTGCCATGGAAGGAATCCGGCACGGCGCGGCCGGTTACTTGCTCAAGCCGTTCAACGTCACAGAGCTCATCACGCTTATCAATCAAACGCTGGAGAAAAAGCGACGACTCGACTATTTACGACTCTTCCTGAAGACATCGACGGCGCTGTGGGGCTCGGAACAGGACGCGGCTCAAGCGTGGAAAGATGTCCGATCGAATTACTTCGCCATTGGAAAATCTTCTTCTGAGGCTGCCGCCGGCGATGTCACGGCATTGATTCCGCTGTTATCAGACCTGCTTGAAGCCAAAGACCGCCAGCTCTTGAACCACTGCAGCCGCGTCAGTTTTTACGCCTCGCTTCTGGCCAACCAATTGAATCTTCCGATCGCCGACCAAAAAGCGCTGGCGCTTGGAGCCTTTCTCCACGACATCGGAAAAATCAGCCTGTCCGATTACAAATACTCGGCGGACGACGACGATCGCACGAACAGCAACAGCCGCGTCAAAGCACATTCCGAGGCCGGCGCTCGCATGCTGTTACCATTGGGATTCCAGGCCGAGGTAGGGCAAATCGTCGCGTATCACCATGAACGATTCGACGGTGCAGGCAATCCTCACGGGCTGCAGGGTGAAGGCATTCCCCTACTGGCGCGCATTGTCGCCATTGCGCAAGCGTTCGATAATCTCACAGTCGATATGTCAGAACATCGGCCGGTCTCCATCGATGACGCGATTCGCCGCATCACCCTGCAAGCGGATACGTACTTCGATCCGAAGTTGACGGAAGTGTTTGCTCGCGTGGTCCAGGAATGCAAGTCCTCACTGCCGGCCCTGGCGATCGCGACGACTCCGACCTCGAACTCCTAGCCTCCGCTACCGCTTGTCCTTTACAGACTCGATCATTTCCGCTGCAGCAGCGCGTGCGGTTTTCGTCACCGTCACCCCCGCCAGCATCCGCGCGATTTCTTCATTCCGCTCGCTCGGAGTGAGGAGACGAATGCGCGTCACCGTGCGCTTCTGTAAAAGTTGTTTTTCCACCACATAGTGCGCATCAGCCTGGGATGCGACCTGAGGCAGGTGCGTCACACACAAGACTTGATGATGCCGCCCCAGATCGCGTAGCCGCACTCCCATTACTTCCGCCACCGCTCCGCCGACACCGGCATCCACTTCATCGAATATGAGCACGGGAACCCTGTCATTTTCAGCCAGGACGGTTTTCAATGCCAGCATGATTCGGGACAGTTCGCCGCCGGATACGACTCGAGCGAGGGGCTTGAGCGGTTCGCCGGGATTAGCCGAAAAGACAAACTCCACGGCATCCCGCCCCATGGGACCGCAGCCCTCCTCATCGGTGAGCGGCGACACTTCTGCCATGAACCGGGTGCGCTCCATCCGTAGCGCGCTTAATTCTTTGGTAACCTGTATCGTGAGTTTTTTGGCCGCCTCGATCCGTTTACGCGAAAGTCGCCCCGACAGCTCTTGCATTCGATTCGTCTCCCGCTCGACGGCTACAGTCAGTTCATGCAAATACGTCTCGGCCGTATCCAACTGAGCCAGCTGTGCGCGCAAGGATTCCCGGAGGGCTATCGTCGAATCTAACGTTCCGCCATACTTCTTGGCCAATCGGTGAAGACGATCCAGTCGCTCTTCGATCTCCATCAATCGCGCAGGATTGGCCTCCACCTCATCACGATAATGACGAACCTGGTCGGCCAGATCCCGTAGCGGAACAATTGCGTCATCCACGATCCCGGCCCAATCGGCGGTGGTTGCATCCACCGCTTCCATCTTCGACAGTACCTTCCGCACCGAAGCCAATTGGCTCAAGATTCCCTCATCACCGGCATAGAGCAACTCATGCAATCGATCGGATAGTTCCCCGAGTTGTTGACTGTGCATCAAGCGGGGGCGCTCTTGATCCAGGCACGCATCTTCGCCCATCTCCACTCCGGCATCGGAAATTTCCTGGAATTGAAAACGCAATAGATCTTCCCGTTCCCGTCGCCGGGCAATCTGCGAACGTTCGGTCTCTAGCTTGGCGGTCTGTTCCCGCCAGGCCTTGTAGGCGACGTGATAATCCTGACGAAGAGAATGGAGTTGGCCGAACGCGTCCACGGCTTCCAATTGCGCAACGGAGGACAACAGCGACTGCTGGTCATGCTGCCCATGCACATCGACCAGCGCGCCGCCCATTTCTTCGAGCAGATGAACCGGGCAGAGATTGCCGTTGAGATAGCTTCGGTTTCTTCCCGTACGAGAGATGACTCGTCTGATGAGGATGTCTGGCTCTCCAGGCCGCGCAAAGCCCTTCTCCTGGAGTATCTGGAGGATAGGATGCTCGGCCGACAGCACGAATACAGCTTCGAGATCGGCTTCATCGGCCTGCGCTCGAATATGGTCGGTAGAGGCGCGGCCCCCCACAAGCAGAGTCACCGCGTCGATGAGCAGAGATTTTCCCGCTCCGGTTTCACCGGTAAACACGATGAAACCAGAGCCAAACCGTACGGTCAGCTGTTCAATGACGCCAAAGTTAGAAATGCGCAGCTCGGACAGCATGCCGCTGAGCGTCAGGCGTTATGCGGCGCCGGAATGCTGGGCCAGGAGGGAATCGATGATTTCTTTGAACTGGCGCTTCGGCCGGGCACCCACCAATCGCTCGACTGCCTGTCCGTTCTTGAAGAACAGGATAGTCGGGATGCTCATCACCTGATAACGGCCTGCGATTTCAGGATTCTCATCTGTATTGAGCTTGCGAACCTTGATCTTATCCGCATATTCTTTGGCCAATTCATCGACGATCGGAGCCACCATCTGGCAAGGTCCGCACCAGACCGCCCAAAAATCCACCATGACTAATTCGGATGCCTTCATGACATCTTCATCCCACGTCGCATCGGTCGCTTTCAACGCATCGCCTGCCACAATACTCCTCCTTCGCGATTCCTGCTTACAACTCAATCTCACCATTGCTGACGATCAGTGCCTGAATTGCCTTCAGGTCCATCTATTTAGTCATCCTATAACAGGGTTTTGCGGAGAGTCAAATTACGATCCTTCCCATTGCCATTCGGGCGGAGCACCGGACCACCAATCGGCCGGCCTCGCCTGTCGCCAGGCCGTCTGCTCCTTCCACAGCCGATTCACCAGCGTGTCATCCAAGCGCGCCGCCATGGCAGCCGTCACATCAGCCTGCCGTTGGACCGCCTGCTGAATGAGTTCCTTCGCGATGCGGGCCAGCACATCAGGCGGATCAACCAAATCCTCCGTCCGTCCCGTCGCCAGATTCACGTAGAGCTGTTCCACGCGTACCCATTGATCGGTGGACGCAAGGTGCTCAAGGTACCCGTCGAGGGCATGATACACATAGGTGAGGTAGACATAACTCCTGGCCGAGGGGGCGTCCTGCAGTTCCGCTTGGCAAGCCTCTACTGCATGCCGGTAATCGCCTGCCTTCAGAAACACCTTGGCACGTTGCAGATGGGACGATCGCTCCGCTGCCTGCAGATGAGGCGGAGCCGCCGCCTGGAACGATATTCCCAACAGCAGCCACGCAATCACGAAGACACTTCTCAAATCCTGCTTCATAGCTCTGGCCTCTCTTCAACCGGCATACAGAGATTACCTCCGATTTCCTCCTGGCAACCGACCTCCGTCACCCCCGGGCTTAATATCGACCGAAGGGCATCGACTGTACAGGCAGGGTTTCCTGCGACCGGCCATAGGGTCCGCCCGGCGCGGCCCACGGCAGTCCGCGATCCCCGACTAACAAAGGGCCCAGAATCGTCCGCGCCACAATCGTGCCGAAGTTCTCCGTCCATCCGATCCCAGTCATGCTGAACATGAAGGAATAACTCTGGCGATCCGGGAATTGCAGATAGTACAAGCCGAGCGACCAGCATTTGCAGGGATTTTGATAGAGCGCCACCACATCGAATTCCGGACTGCGACCGCCTTTGACATCGTAATAGCCCTTGGCGCCGACCGTCCATCCCCAGGGGGTCCGGAATCCTCCACCGGCCGTGACGAATTGGATTTCGTCGGTCGGAGCATAGACCTCATTGAAGGAGATCGGATTCCAAATGTCGCCGCGCCTCACCCGGTTGCCGTCCCGGCTGTACCGTTGTCCTATCTCAACGTACCAATAGTTGGATTGCTGGACCCGGAGATCGGTATTCCACTGGCTGAAGGTCCCGCGATAGGGGTCCAAAAAGGCATCGACCCTCAGGTACGAATTCGTCGGAGGCAAAATCTGCCCGCCGGTCACGTTCTGCCCGAGCGCTTCATTGATGGCGGGAGGCCGGAAAAATTCAGGAGCCGTATTGCCGATCACCGCCCGCATCCACAGGTCAGACATCTTCCTGCCCTGCACCTCTACCGTCGCAGGCTGTAAGGGCTGCGTCAGCGAACCCAGAAAAGGCAGCACGCCCGGCGTAAACTCCCTGGCACGCGTCTGAACCTCGCCCACATGGTAACTCTGTGCCAAGGTCAGGTCCAGCCAGTTGAAGGTCTGCCCGTTCAATTGTTGCTCAAGCAACTTGGTCCGGAGCGAGTAAGTCAATAGGTTTTTCTTCGGGATGTCGTCTACCTGATCGATCTGGGCAATCTTCGATTGGTCGGTTCCCGGCACATATTCATAAATCATGCTCGGCTCGATCGTATGCAGGAAAGTCCCGCCTTCGCTTCCCTTATACCGGCGGCTCAGTTTCGACGTCACGTCGACCGCGCCCCAAAACGTTTCGCGATGCAGGGGACTCGCCTCTTCGACGCCCCGCGTGTAATAGACTTCCTTGAATTTGAAATGCGGGGTGATCCCGACCAAGTGCCCGACGTCGATCACCTCGGTGGTAATCCCAGGCATCAAGTCCATGCGATTCACCGCAAATCCCTGTTCGCGATAAAAGTTCACGAAGTTGCTGTCGAGGTTGAGAAGAAACGGCATCCCGAGCGGCGACGTATTCGGCAAGACATAGCCGACCTCCGGAAGCCGC
>JAJFBJ010000170.1 GCA_020697375.1 Nitrospira sp.
CATCCAGATTCTTGATATTCGGTTGACTATTGAACACGTCCAGCTCAACACCCATCGGACCGTTGCCGGGGAAATACCCGAACTTTCCCCCGTAGGAGACAGAGTTTTTCAGATCGAAATCGGGCGCCCGTTGATTCAGGAGACTGCCGGTTCCTTCGATATTTTTTAGCCGGTCGGCAAAATTCACGCCGACTTGTCCCGCCACGTAGTATTCAGCTTGTGCATGGCCGCTGAGGGAAAATGAGCAGGCTATCCCCGCCACCAGGACAAGCCAGGCCGCTCTTGCTCTCATGTGTTGAATACTTCTGCAATTCCAGGGCCAAGCACGAAGGGTATTCAATAGGCAGGCAAGCAGGGCCTGTTCCCGAATATCGGTCGAACAATCCCATACCGTCTCAAGAGGAGGACAAACTGTCCACTTATGAGGCGCATTGAAGCGATTGCGCCGATTGCCCAGATGTCTCCTTGGCTAGGCGATAGCACCAGGGAAGCAGCACGAACGACACCACTGCTGCGGCGCCGTTCACCACACCGATCGTAGTCAGGCTGACAGCAGGCCCCAATGCATCCGCCATCCAGCCGAACAGGGTCATGCCGATCATGGCAAACACCATCGTGCCGGTGTTAAACAGGCCGAACACACGCGCCATCAAATCCTTCGGCGTCCGTTCTTGTAGCGAAGCGGATACGAGCGGCGTGATGAGACCAGCGGTCGCGCCAATGCCGGCGATGAGGCCGGCGGCGACCACTACCGACTCGCTCATCAGCAATGCCGGCACGGCGAAGGCAGCGACCCCGGCCGCAACGGCAATCATCCAGATACGTGCGCAAATCGACTGCTGCGGCCTCCAGAGTAACCAGGCAGTCGTCATTAAGATTCCCACGCTCAGCGACGACCACAACCAGCCCAGCGCGACGGCTCCGACGTGCAGCAGCCGATCGCCGATGACGGGTAAGAGATAGACAAACGCCGTCGACCCTAACGTAAAGATCGATGCGACAATCATCAGGAGGAACAGCAGGCGCTGCTTGACGAACACGAATCTGATGCCGTCTTGAAGGTCGCTGAGGGCCTGGCGCCAGACATTTTGACTGCTCCGGTGTGGGCGGATGTCAGGCAGGCGCAGCGGCAGCTTGCACAACGCTGAAAGGAAGAACGCCCCGGCATTCACATACAACGCGTTCTGGGCGCCGATGGCGGCAATCAAGATTCCGCTGAGCGCCGGACCGAGGAGTTGCCCAATGGTCATGGCGCTCTGCATGAGTGCATTGATGCGGGTGAGCTGATCTTTCTTTACGATCAGCGGCAACGTGGCGTTCAACGCCGGCCCGAAGGCCATGGAAAACATGGCAGTCATGAATACGAGCACATAGAGCACAGGCAAGGGCAATACGCCGATGGCATAGAGTATGGGAATGGAAGAGAGCAGTCCCGTTCGCACGACATCGATCACAATCATGGCGCGCCGTTTGTCCATCCGATCCAACAGCACGCCGGCAAAGGGACCGAAGAGCAAAGGCGGGATCGTTTGCAGCACGCCGATCAACGACATCTTCAACGCGGAATCGGTCATGGCATACACAAACCACAGCAACGCCACCTTGCTGACGCCGTCGCCTACTTGAGAGATGATTTGCCCGGAGTAGAGCCATCGCACATTCCGGTCGCGAAGCACCTGACGCCATCCGGCAGCGCTCTCTGTCTTACCCTTCGATCGCGACATCAATCACCTACGCTCATGGCCGCACGGATAGCTTCTCAACGTCATTCGGCTTGTTTCAGCCGCAGTTGGTCGCCAGAATTCTCACCTAGTCACCTGCGCGAAACTTCCTCCGTGAAAGCCGATTCGGCAATGAACAGAGTCACGGTGAAACCGATGCTGTTCAGGGGGCCGACTTCGAGACGGTGTTTCCATCCGAGTTCACCGCGGGCGCAGGACGGCGCGCGCCGGCGCGCCGTCTCCCCGCGCAATTTTGAGCGGCAGACAGATCAAATCGTAGAGTCCGGGCCCGACCGCGGAGAAATCCAGACCTTCGATGATCCAGATCGTTTCACGCAATAGGACATGATGCACTTCGGCGCCGTTTTTTCCATAGCCTCCGACGGACAGATAATCGACGCCGACCGTTCTTACCCCCTGTTGCGCCAACCAGCGAGCGGCTTCGGTGCTCAGATAGACGAAGTCTTTCATGAACCCGCGCTCGGCCCATCGCCGCGCCGAGTTCATCGTTTTGAACAGGACGCGGTCACCGGCCTGGATCACATGCCGGCGCACTTCATCCACCGTAATCGTTTGCGGGTCCTCAATCTCGATGACCTGAGCAGGGCCAATCGTTGCACTCAAGGGCATCTCGTCCATGGCTTTTCCGGACTTGATGAAATGAAGTGGGGCGTCCATGTGCGTACCCGTGTGGGAGCCGATTGAAATTGTGGAGACAGTGGCCTCATCACCGTTCTCCACATCCGATGGGGGAGAGATCAATCTCTATTGGGATTCACAGTTACGGCCCAGCCGTGGAATCGACTCTTCTATCCGGGGGCTCAGCGCTTGCCGCCTACCCTCCCACCTCCGTCATGTCATGCCGCTTTCGCCGTACCTTCCAGTTCCATGCGGAAGGCCAACAGTTTCATCAAATCCTTGAGCACGAGGATGCCCACGAGCCGGTCGCCTTCAAACACGAGCAGTCGACTCACGCCGGTCCGGTTCATTTGGGCAAGCGCCTTTACTGCATCGCTCTCGGCCTGGATGCTGTTCTCCTGCGAGCAAGGGGTCATGACCTCTGCCACGCTCTTACGATCCCATTCGGTCCGCGGAAGGCTACCGATCTGTTTGCTCGAAATGCACCCCACCACCTTCGAGTCACGGGACACCGGAAATGCGTCGTACAGATAGCGGTACAGATACTCGTCGACCCACGATTGCACCGACAGGTCCGGCGGCACGGTGACCGGATCGCGCGACATGAACCGCCGTACCGGCTCGCCCTCCAGCGTGTGTCGAACGAGCAGCTGCGCGTAGGCCCGGCCCGCGGCGCTGTAAAGAAAAAACCCGATCAACACGTACCAGAATCCTCCCACGAAACGGCCGGAGAGCACGCTGAATGCGCCCAGCACCATGAGCATGATGCCGAAGCCGGATCCAAACCACGACGCCAGGCGGGTCGCCCAGCGGAGGTTGCCCTTCCAGGCCCACAGCGCCGCGCGGAGTACGCGCCCGCCATCCAACGGAAAGGCCGGAACCATGTTGAAGATCACCAACACCACATTGATGAAGGAGAGGTAGCCCGCGATTCCGGTCAGAGGCTCAGGCCAGCCAAGGGTCTTCCCGCTTTGCCCGACGGCGTAGAAAGCCGTTGCCAGGAGCAGGCTGGCAAGCGGTCCGGCGACCGCCATAAGAAACTCCGACTTTGGACTCGGCGGTTCCTCCTCCATGTGTGCCACACCGCCGAAGATGAATAGCGTGATGCCCTTGATCGGAATACCGAATCGACGAGCCACGAGAGAATGGGCCAGCTCGTGGAAGATCAACGAAGCGAAGAGGCCGGCCGCGCCGACCACCGCCATCCACCAGTAGAGGGACGGCGGCAGGTTCTCGAAGGCGAAGGGGAAATAGCCGGTGGCCAGCGACCAGGTGATGAGGAAGGCAAGAACCAGCCAACTCATGTCCGCCTGGACGTGAAAGCCGAACAGTCGAAACAAGGTGAGACTTCTCCCGAACATGCTTGTATCAGTTCCGTCTGAATGATGGTGGTGAGCGCTGAGTTCTTGTCCGATTCCAAGAGTCCAGGCTTCAACGCCGAGACCTATTCATTTACGGCCCGACTTCTGTCTTTCGACATGATGGCCCGACCAACCCGTTCCTTTACCGTCTCCGGATCGCTCAATCCGCGAAATCGTAGGACCTGTTGTCCGCCCGACGTGACGACCACTGTTCCAATTCCCAACAGCGAGGCGATCGGACCTTGCAGGAGAAGTACGCCATCGACATGCCCCAGCGCCACAGCGCTAATCTCGCGACCGGTATAGCCGTTACTCACGATCAGGCGGTCAGAAGTCAACGTGTAGTGCGCCCATCGCCTCATCAGCGCCGCCGTGCCGAGCAGCACGAATGCACCGGCCATCCACGCACTCCATCCCGGGAAGCCGAATCGCCAGAACAAGAGCGCCCGCCCTGCGACGAGCGCCGCCATGAGATAGAGCCAACTGAACTGACGCCAGGATGGATAGCTCGACCAGAGGACGACCTCGCTCATGCATTGACGTAACCATGCGGCTCAGCCCGCAGCAACTCGTGCATTGCCTAGCCTGTTGTAGTTCCGGGGAGCGTCAAAGCGTCAGGACAACGTCAAGATAGGGAGGGCGGGGTATTCGAGCCAACCTAAGACTCCGCCGTCATGGTCTCGCGAGCGAAGGCGAAATGGACACGACGTCAAGCTCCCTCATGAGGCATAACCGCCAGTTCGCGCGCGGTTCTGTCTTTCGACACTCAGCGTTGGGACGAAATGTGTCAGCGTTGGCCGGCTGGATAGATCTGGGAAGAGGGCCTGTCGGTCTGTGACAAGAATTGCCCTGAGCGAGGCTACGCCGCTTCTCTCCGGTAGGCAGCCGCTGGCGTTTCGTACCAGTCATGGCGGGTGAGCGGCAGATGCGACAGTCCGTCCACGGACTTCACACACATCGCATGGTACAGGCTGAGGCGCCCCTGGCGGAAGAGATAGGCCGCCATGGCCATATAGGCACGCCAGATGCGATAGGTCACCTCGCCCACGGCGCGCAGGGCTTCTTGATGATGTTGTTCCAGGCGCTGTCCCCAGGCGTCGAGCGTAAGGGCAGAGTGTTGCCGTAAGCTCTCGACGTCGCATACCTCGAAGCCTGAGCACTCAGCCGCACGCACGATGTCCTGAAGAGGCACTAACTCCGCGTCCGGAAACACGTAGCGATGGACAAAAGCACCGAGAGCCGGTTCGCCATCTCTGGCTCCGATCCCTTGATTGAGAAACACGCCTCCGGGTGAGAGTAATTTCAAGGCTGACTCATAGTACGGCGCCAGCTGGTTCTTCCCGATGTGTTCCACCATGCCGCTGCTGATGATCTTGTCGTACAAGTGCTCGCCATGCACGTCCCGAAAGTCCCGCACTTCGATGCGGCATCGCCGGGACATTCCGGCAGCCGTGATCCGATGGTTGGCCACCTCGGCTTGACGCCGGCTCAACGTGATCCCGTGCACCAGCGCCCCGTGAGTTTGAGCCGCATAAAGTGCAAAGCCTCCCCAGCCGCAGCCGATGTCCAGAATCCGATCTCCGGGTTTGAGCCGCAACTTCTGGCACAGATATTTGAGCTTTTGGGTTTGTGCCTGCTCCAGATCGTCTGTCTCATGCTGATAATAGCCGCATGAGTACAGCAGTCGGCTGTCCAACCAGAGCCGATAGAATTCCACCGGCACGTCGTAGTGAAAGCGTACGGCCGCCTTGTCCCTGGACTTCTCGTGGCGGCGCCCGTGCAGGGCCAGGTTTCGCGTTTCTTCCGGCAAGCGATCGAGGTTCCGCTGACGCCACGTCGCCGCCCCGCATCGTAACCAGTCCATCAGCGACCAGCGGCGCTTCATCAGATGGTCGGCCAGGGGCAGAAGCGCATCGAGCGAGCCGAGCACGTCGATGTCATCATAGATGTAGGCTTCGCCCAGTGCGAGTTGAACGGGCCAGCGGAGCATGCGGCTCAAGGATTCTGGATGGCGCAAGATCAGCGTCGCCTCAATCCGTTGATCTTCCCGCAGCCGCCAGACGGAGCCGTCCCAAAAACGAACCGCAATGTTCGGCGTCTCACAGCCGCGAAGCAGTTCCTCGAAGAACACCATCGCTGACCGGATGGTAGGTGAATCGGTCATCTCCGGAGCCTCATCTGCATCCGACGGAGAGTCCTTCCTATCGAATCGCATACAGATAACCTCAGGGCCGGCATGCGATGCCCGTGTCTTCAGCCCTCGATTTCCACCTGTACATCACCCGTCACTTGCCCGACATGCGTGTGGAGAGAGCCATCCGCCTTGCGTTCAAACCGCAGATCCACCGCGGCCTTGCCTATCCGCAAATGGCGGAGCTCTACCTGGTTGATGAACTCGGGCAAAAACGGTTTCACCACCTTCAATCGTGTGTTGAAGGCATCAGGGATAAGCCCTAAAAATGTCTCGACGACAAACGGAATCGCCCCGGCCGCCCACGCCTGTGGATGGCATGCGACGGGGTACCGAACAGGTTGACCGTATTCCTCGCGCCCGAACCCTGTAAACAACTCCGGAAGACGATAATCCTCGAACTCCATGGCCGCTTCGAGAAGTCCGACAAAGATGCGGCTCGCCTCCTCCTGATATCCATATCGCCGGAATCCGGCTGCGATGAGGGAATTATCATGCGGCCAGACGGTGCCCAGGTGATAGCCCATCGGGTTATAGCGGCGCTCTTTATAGGACAGCGTACGAATTCCCCAGCCGTTGAACATATCGGGCCTCATGAGACGGTGAACGACCCGCCCGGCCTTCTGCTTATCCGCAATGCCGGTCCACAGCGCATGCCCGGCATTCGAGGCCATCACGCGGCAGGGACGGCGCTCCGCTTCCAGAGCCAGCGCAAAACACCCTTCCTGCTCCAACCAAAAGTCGTGGTTGAAGCGGGCAGCCAAGGCTCCGGCCTCCGCCCGTAACCGCGCGGCATGTTCGCGCTCACCGACCCGATCATAGAGGTCGGCAATTTCCATCTTGGCCATATAGACATAGCTTTGCACTTCGACCAAAGCGATGGGCGGCTCGGCCAACCGACCATCGTCGGTCACGATAGCATCGCCGGAGTCCTTCCACCCTTGATTGAGCAGGCCCTTGTTCGTGTTGCCCACGTAGCTCACATATCCGTCGCCGGCAATGTCGCCGTACTTGTCGATCCAATGGAGCGCGCGTTCAATGGGAGTGCGCAACTCTTCGAACAAGGCGAGATCACCGGTCCAGTGTGCGTAACGGCTCATGAGGATCAGGAAGAGCGGAGTGGCATCGATGGTGCCGTAGTACGGCGTGTGCGGGATCTTGTTCATCCGCGCCAACTCGCCGACTCGCAGCTCGTGAAGGATCTTTCCTGGCTCCTCATCCCGCCAATCATTCACCTGCGCTCCTTGATAGCGTGCGAGCAAGCGGAGTGTGGCCGCCGCCGTGTCGGACCAGAAGGCCAGTGTCTGCAGCGACGTGATGAGGCAGTCCCGTCCGAACAACGTGACGTACCAGGGCACGCCGGCGGCAAAAAATTCATCGCCGCCAATTGATGTTTTCAGCATGTGCAGATCCATCAGCGATCGGCGCATGACGCGGTTAAGCAACAGGCTGTCGCTGTGAAATTCCGTTTCACGCCTCATCCACTGCTCGCAGGAGGCTTTGATCCCCTCTGTCACAGCAGGCAAGTCTCGGTACACGCTGGTCTGTGCGAACAGCCGGTTTGGCTGCTCCTCCGATTCTGCGAGGGCAAGGGAGATGCGGATCTGCTTGGTCTCATTCGGCTTGAGCGCGATATCAAACTGAACGGCGTTCCCTTTGACCTGCGTAGGGAGAGGATAAAAGTGCACGGCTAAACTCCTGCGGATGCGATCGCCTCCCTCATAGGAAAAGTAAAGACACTTGTCCTTCCAAGAGGGCCTGAACAGTTTGCCTTTGACCTCGCGGACGAGCCCGCGTATTTCAAACACGTCTTCAAATCCGGCGCGAAACCGCATCGTAATGGGAAATTCCGCCGCTTCGTATCCGAAGTACCGGATGTCGAGTTGCTCGTGCAGCACGCATTGTTCCGCGTCAATGACGCGCTCCCACTTCAAGCCGACGGTTTCCCTGTCGATCGTCCGGCCGTTTGGCGCTTGGAAGTCCCGGGTGGTCAACTGAAACACGGCGCGCCCGCCTTCCCACGAGCGTGCCGCAAGGGGTTCTGGATGCTCGCCGCCGACCAGCAACTCATAGCCGTTGAGGTACCGGCAATCGTGATAATACAGACCGAATCCATGGCCGCGAGCCATCGGCACTTCGCCTTCAGGGGGCGCAAGAAAAAACAGGTTTCCATTCTTGATGACGATGGCTTTCGAAATGCCGTGTGCCACAGAAAATTTTGTTCTCCACGATCGTCTTGATGATGTCCCAACGGTCTTTCTGTCCCTTGGCCAGAGCTTTGGCGAATTGCCAGGCCTGATCGGTTGTGATCTTTCCAGGGAGCGGCGGTTCGTTGGGATCCACCATGGCCTCCACCAGTGCCGGCCCCGGATGATGAAACGCTTCCCCGATCACTGCACGAACCAATGCCGGGTCGTCGACGCTATAGGCGCCCAGTCCGCAGGCTCGAGCG
>JAJFBJ010000049.1 GCA_020697375.1 Nitrospira sp.
GATGCCGCCTTGGCCGATGCCGGGCGCACGTTGCAGAGAGACGCCGAATTGCGCCTCATGCTGCACGATGGAGTGCAGGGTCTGGTCGAGGCGCTCGCCACGAGACATAGCGACAAGATTGGCGCATTAGTGGCCGACACGGTGCGGGAATGGTCTCCGGCTCAGATGGTGGAGACCATCGAACGGGAAGTCGGGAAAGATCTGCAGTACATTCGCATCAACGGGACGATCGTCGGGGGCCTGTTGGGGTTGCTCCTCCATGCCCTGGCTCTGTTGATCGGGGGACGGTAAACATAACCATGGCGCCAGTATCCGCCCGAAAGTTGATGCGAACGGCATGCGTTAGGCGGCTGTGACGGCAGCCTTTTCTAGCAATTCATGAATCAGCGACTGATAGGGCTTTCTTTGTTTGGCGGCCATCTTGCGAAGTTGGCTCAACAGCTTCGGGGAGAGGCGAATGGCGATTAACTGGCTGATGATCCTGAACTTTTCCTTTTCATGATCCGTCCTCCGTATCGTATATACGACAAGCAACAATCGATTGATCGAGGATAGTCCAAGGCGTTTGAACCGTTGGACCCGATCAGAATGTGCCACGTCCTCCAATCGAGTCCGCTCGCATCGCTGAAGACTGTGGCCGCTTCCTCAAATGGGACACCGTGCTTCTCGAAGTTGGCAACGGCCTTCGGGATGTCCCGCGTCAACACATTCTCGTATATGCGCTAATGTGCTCCGCGCCGCAAGTCTGAGGGTGGGAATGGGCTGCATGCTCCTCAGGAAATTTGTGGCTCGCCGGGACGCGTGGCTTCGGCAGGGCAGGGCAGCGCCTCTGGTTCTCTGGCAGGCTTGGCTTGTCCGACATCGAGCAGGATGGCGACGAGCATGTCGCTCATGACGTTCACTCCCGACCGCGCTCTGGCCACGATCCAATCCACCGTCATGATGAGCGGAATGGCCGCGACGATGACGTGATCCGGCAGCCCGGCGGCGGCAAGAACCAGCGGCAACACGATCAGTCCCGCTTCCGGAATGCCGGCCACGCCGGCCCCGGCGATGATCGACGCGAGGACGATCAATACCTGTTTCGCCAGCGGCAGATCGAAGCCCAACGCCTGGGCGAGAAAGAGCGCGGCCATCGCTTCATAGAGGGTGATGCCGTCGTTGTTGAGGTTCGTGCCGACGCAGGCGGCGAGGCGAGACGATTGAATCGAGACCTGCATGCGCTCGAGACAGCGGAGCGTGATGGGCACGGTCGCGAGGCTGCTGTTGCAGGACAGGGCGGTCATGATCGCGTCGGCCCCCTGCCCGATGTAGACCTTCGGCGGCTTTTTCCCCACCAGCCAGGCCACGAGCGGATAATAGACGAGCCCATGGATGGCGAGGCCTGCGAGCATGGCGGCAAGAAAGATCCAAAGGACGGAGAAGACGCCGACGCCAGATTTGCCCACCACCTGCGCCACGACGCCGAACACCGCGAGCGGGACCAGCAGGATGATCCAACCGAGTATCTGCACGAGCCAGGCATAGATGTTCTCGATGGCGCGCACGAGGAAATTGACCGCCCCGGCGGACCGGTCCGTCTCGCTCCGTACCAGCCGCAGCGTGGCGCCGATGATCAGAGCGAGGAGCACGACACCGATCACGTTGTTGCTGGAGAAAGGCGCCATGATAGTCCGGGGAATATAGGACAGGAGGTCCCCGATCGGGCTCTGCGTGCCGCCCGGCAAGGTCCCAAGGCTGGGCGTCGTGAGCCTCGAGCCCGGCACCAAGTGGAGCAATTCATCGACGTGGCCCAACCAGGCCAGGCCGGGCTCCCAGGTATTCATGATGACCAAGCCGATCGTCATGGCGACGGAAACGTTGACGAGGCATATCAGGAGCAGCTTGCCTCCCTGGCGGAGCGGCAGGCTGGTGCGGATGAGCGCATCGAGGATCGCGAAGAAGATGAGCGGGATGGCGAGCGTCTTGAGCAGGGTGACGACGAACAGGCCCAGTTTGCCCAATTGTTCATTCCGCAGGCTGCCCATATAGGGCTCCTGACCGAAGAGGACTCCGAGCAGAGCGCCGCATGCCACGGCGATGAGCACTTGCGTATAGAGCGGTAGCGAGATGCAGTTGGCTGCCGGCTTCATGTTGTCTTCAGTGTCTTTCGAAAATCCTGGAAGAATATTCGATTCTCACCTGGATAACACTCTACTGGAAAAAAGGCTAGCAGCGGAGGGACGGTGTGAGAAATGAAGCAACCAGAGGCGCCTGGCTGGGGACGGTAGATCCCGCGCTGCGGGATAAGAGTCTCTCTGTTAACCTCTCCCGCGAACAATTAGGCAACCGGATGCCTGTCGCCCGATGAACGGTATCTCTCCGTGCCGAGGCGGCTATATTTTCGGTAGGCGCAGGGTCTTGCTGATCATCAAGCTGCCGGACAAGACGAACAGCAACGACAGGGGATGGCAGTCCAAAGATCCGACGGTCCAGTAGCCCCAATAGAGATCTTCGCCCAGCCGGTTCTGCCAGCCGGCCACAGCCAGCACGGCGGTCAGCAGAAAGGTGCTAGGAATGGGCGTGCCTTCGAAATAGGCCACCTTGTCGCCGCCCTGAGAGAGGCCTTCGGCTGTCACGTTGTACCGGGCCAGCCGGCTGACCCCGCAGCAGACGAAATAAATCAGCGCCATCCAGTCCCATCCTCCGCGCAAGCCCGCGGCGAATCCGAGCGCTGCCGGAGCGATCCCGAATGAAATGATGTCCGCCAGCGAATCCAACTCGCGCCCAAGCGCCGAATGCTCGTGCCGCCACCGGGCCACGCGGCCGTCGAGCCAGTCGAAGAGCAGGGCAGCCGGCGTCATGGCCGCGGCGGCGAAGAAGTGCACCGGCGATCGGTTGCCCATGTAGAGCATGCAGAAGAAGACGGCCGCGACTCCGCAGGCGGCGTTGGCCAGCGTCAACACGTCGGCCAGGTGAAACTCGCGGATCATCGAGAAGTGTTTGCGGGGGGTGGCGGCCACGCAAGAAAATCTACGCGTGAATGCGTGCAATGTCCAGCCGGAGCCTGGAAGCCGGCCCTTGATTTGGCAGGCGGCGTCAAAGCCCACCGTTTATTCTGGATGCGGCTTTTTTTACGAGTGAATCAGGCGGGAATGCTTAAAACGCTACCCTGTACCGGGTGCTGCGGCCGGCGCCGAAAGGTTCGAAGATCCTCTTATCCGTAAGATCTTGCAAATCACGCGTTGCGGTCGGCTTTGACGCGCCGGTGATGGACATGTATTTCTTGGCGCTCATGCCGCCCTCGAATCCTTCGGGGCCTTCTTCAAGCATCCTGCGCAGGATCTGCAATTGCCGCTCGTTCAGCTGCTCTGAAAAACGGTTGAACAGCCGGCTCTTGTTCAGCGTGAACTCAATATGTTCTTCCGCCTGGATCTGCGCGGACAGCGCCATGGCAGCGAACCACTTCACCCATGATGAGATGTCGTTGGAGCCCTGCCCTTCCTGCAGCGCCTTGTAATAGCGTTTCTTGTCCGCTTCAATCGCGCGCGACAGGCTCAACAGCACCGGGCGGCCGGCTCCCTGCGAAAGAGCCTTCTCCGACAATGCTCTGCCGATCCGGCCGTTGCCGTCTTCGAACGGATGAATCGATTCAAAATACAGATGAGCCACCGCCGATCGCACCACGGCTTTCCTGATTTCATTGTTTCCGCCCGGAGCCGTCTCATTGAACCAGCGGATGAAACGGTTCATCTCGTCGGGCACCCGCGATGAGGGTAATGCCTCGAAATGCACCTTTTCTTTTCCTGCCGGCCCTGAAATCACCTGCATTGGTTCGGGATGATTGCGCCACAGGCCGGCCTCGATGTGCCTGCTCCCCGACATAATCATTCTGTGCCACTCGAACAGCTTTTCTTCGGAGAGCGACTTCGCGAAACTCTTTCGCGCATCGACCATCAGCGCGGCGGCCCCCTCTGCCCGCCTGTCCCCCGCACGCGCGCCGCCGTCCAATCCCAAATTCCGCCGGATCGATGACATGACATCCCGGCGGCTCAGAAGTTCTCCCTCAATCGCCGAAGTCTTGATTGCTTCAGCAACCATCATTTCCACCGACGTTTCCAGTTGATCCTCCTCGTTCAGCCCGCTCAGCAACCCCCTCGCGCGTCCCGTTCTTTCCGCAAACGCCAGCAAGTCGTCTTCCGCGCCGGAGAGGTCATAGCGGAATAAAGGCCAGTCTTGCTGCTGCCAGTTGTACCTCATGAGCCGATCGTACCATACAATCGGCTCACTGATCGGCAACATTGTGAGCCGATTACGACGAATAAACGGCTCACAGGCATTCGACTCCCGTGAAATACAACTATGAGCAATCACTGGTCGTACCCGTGACGGACAGTCGAGCTGTATGGCGAACAAGGACATCACGCGAGACAGCATTGCCGGAACATCTTTTTCAGTCTGCTGCGCATAATGATGCTTGACCGGCTCTTAGAAGCCGCGTACAGGAAAGCGTTCAACCAGGAGGAACCTATGCCACCCAAGAGAAAGGTGCCGCGGAAGTCTGGACGGGGTCGATCGGCCGACCCGGCAAGAAAGGGCGCCGCGGCCAAGAGCGGAGAAGCCGGAATGACCCGCCGGCTGCAAGAGTTGGTCGAGCGGATCGATATGGTGCTACCGGAAGTGGCGGCCAGGGTTGCGGCGCTTGAGCATCTCTTGATCGACCTGAAACTCTGCACGCGGGATGACTTGCGCGCCGCGCGGGAATTCGTGCGGGTGCAGGAAGAGTAAACGGTCCCATGCCGGCGACTCCCCATATCGAAACGCATTTCACGGCGACGGCGACCGTTCGCGACATCGTCATCGGCATGGCAGACGGGTTGACAGTGCCCTTTGCGCTGGCGGCGGGCTTATCGGGTGCGGTGACCTCTTCGGCCCTTGTGGTGACGGCCGGTCTGGCTGAAATTGCCGCCGGTTCGATTGCGATGGGGCTAGGTGGCTATCTCGCGGCAAAAACCGATCTGGAACATTATCGATCGGAACGGAAGCGGGAGTGGCGGGAAACGGAGCGCATTCCGGAAGAGGAAGCGGAAGAGGTGTCCCGGATTTTCCGCGGCTATGGAATGCGCGACGAACAAATCGCGCCCTTGATCGAGACGTTGCGGGCCAATCCGTCGCAGTGGGTGGACTTCATGATGCGGTTTGAGCTGGGATTGGATGTGCCCGATCCCAAACGCGCCCGCATCAGCGCCTGGACGATTGCCCTGTCCTATATCGTCGGCGGGCTCATTCCCCTGATGCCCTACATCATTTTTCCCGACATCCTCACGGCGCTCTGGTGGTCCGTGGCGGTGACGCCGGTGGCGCTGTTTGTGTTCGGCTATGTGAAGAGCGGGTTCACCGGGGTGCCGCCCTGGCGCGGGGGACTCCAGACGCTGTTGGTCGGCGGCTTGGCCGCGGCAGCCGCCTTCGGCATCGCCAGACTCCTCGGGTGAAGGTCGGCCGCGTTTACTTTCCTTATCCTGCCTCGTTAGACTGCCTGGATGAACATTGAACAGCCGTTTTCTGCCGTTCCCACCGAGCCGCTTTCTACCGATCCTGTCGATCGCGTCATCGGCTATCACGTTCGCACTAAACATCATTTCAATCGTTACGCGAGGTCCCTCGGATTTCTGGATTGGGCGAATCAACCTAATCCCTTCCGGCGATTTGACGGCTCGCCGCTCGTACGATTGCCGCTGTTGAAGGACGATGAGGAGCCGTCGTCACCTTCGTACGACGCGATCTATCAGCCTGGCGCGGCGCCCTCGCAGCCGCTGACCATCAAGGCGCTCTCGCGGTTCCTCGAATTGGCTCTCGGGCTGTCGGCTTGGAAGAAGGCGGGGGAGTCGGAATGGGCGCTCCGGAACAATCCTTCATCGGGCAACCTCCATCCGACGGAAGGCTACGTGCTGCTCCCGCCGGCCGATGGACTCGGCCTGATGCCAGGTCTCCATCATTACGCCTCGAAGGAACATGGCCTGGAGTTACGCGCTGCATTTCCTCCGGAGGCCATCGGGCGTTTGCTGGCCGCCTTTCCGCACGGCGCCTTTCTGTTCGGCTTGACCTCCGTACATTGGCGGGAAGCCTGGAAGTATGGCGAGCGGGCGTTCCGCTACTGCAACCATGATGTCGGCCATGCGATCGGCTCCGCGCGCATTGCAGCGGCAACCCTCGGCTGGAATATGGCGTTGTTGGATGGCATCCCTCAAAATACGGCGGCGATGCTGCTTGGGACTCATCGGAAGGAAGATTTCGGCGATGTGGAGCCGGAACATCCCGATTGTCTGGCTGTGATATGGCCTGTCGGGGACGTGAGGGGTGAGATTCCATTGTTTCTCGATCCTAATGCGGTGCAGGATTTGGCCGCCGGGCCATGGCATGGCAAGGCCAATCCGTTGAGCCGCGAGCATGGAGTGGACTGGGAGATCATCGACGAGGCGGCGGAGGCGTCATGGAAGACCAGGGATGAGAAGCCGGAGGTTCCATTGCACGGTTCCCCTGATCAGGCATCCCTTCACCCCTTATCTCGTATGCCTCACGCGCCTTCCGCCGGCCAGATCATCCGGCAACGGCGCAGCGCGGTTTCATTCGACGCCCGGACGGCTATCCCGGCCGCGACCTTCTTCCACATGCTCAAGCGCCTGATGCCCCTGGTCGATCGGCCGCAGTTGGACCGGCCGATGCCGTGGGATGTGTTGCCGTGGGAGCCGGCGATCCATCTGATGCTGTTCGTGCATCGGGTGGAAGGACTCGAACCAGGTCTGTACATGCTCCCGCGCGATCCAAGGAAGCTGCCGCTGCTGCAGCAGTCGATGAACCCGGAACTGGAATGGACTCCCGCGCCCGGTTCTCCGGACGATCTTCCGCTCTATTGGCTGTTGCGGGGCGATGCGCAGCGCCTGGCCGCGCAGGTCAGTTGTAACCAGGGTATCGCCGGAGACAGCGCCTTTTCGCTCGGCATGCTGGCTGAGTTCGAGGGGCGCTTGCGACAGGAGGGCGCCTGGTGGTATCCACGGCTGTTCTGGGAAGCCGGCCTCGTCGGACAGGTGTTGTACCTGGAGGCCGAGGCGGCCGGCGTGCGGGGCACCGGCATCGGCTGTTTCTTCGACGATCCGGTGCATGAGATCGTGGGCATCAAGGATCTGACCATTCAGTCGCTCTATCACTTCACCATCGGCGGGCCGGTAGACGACGAGCGTTTGATGACGCTGCCGCCCTACCACCATCTGGATCGTCGTTCGTAAAGCGGGAGCGATAAGTATGTATCTGATGATTGATCGATCTGACGATCTGTTGAATGTCCGACAATCATCAGATAAACAGATCTACCGATCAACAGATCGATAGATTCTCAATAAGGGTACCAGCGCATGTTCAAGATCAAGAAGAAGATCGAGAAGCCGAAGCCGCCGGTTCTGTACAACGTGATTGAAGACTATTCGGAGTTCGATGCGCCGGGTAACGTGACGGTCTGCGCCATGACCGGGAATGAAGATCTGGCGGCGCATGCGAAGATCCTGTCCGAAAGCTACGAAGTCCCGTTGGAGGAGATGACGCAACTCCTTACGGAAGGCGGCGTCTATGTCTATCCGCAAGTGGGCGGTCTGCTGACGCGCGGGCTCTTTGCCTGTCTGTTGGCCCCGAGTGGCGCGGGCCCCAAGAAGACCTGGGTATTGGACTTGATGCAGTTCGCCGAGGCGGAGCAATTGGCCCGCGCCCGTTCCGTCTCATTGGCGGAGGCTGCGGCGGAAGTGTTCCATCGGACGCTTCCGGACGAGCTCAAGAAAAAGCTGGAACAAAAAAATCTCGGTCTCGACTATCGGACATTGGACCGGGCGGTCGCGAAGGGCGGCGACATCAAATACATGGATTTCAGGAAGGACTGGTCGCCGCATTTCAAGCGGCTCTGCATCATGCCGGATGGCAGGTTGATCGAAACCGGGGGTCTGGAAGAATTCGCGCAATTGCACCAGATCACGGTGCCACAGGCGAAGAAGCTCGTCGAGGAAGGCGGAACCTTGGAGGTAGCAGGCGGAGAGGTGCTGGCCTGCCAGATCGTGAACGGCCAGCCGGCTGTCGCCCGCTTCAGCGCGAAGAACTATACGAAAGCCAGGGAGCTGGCGGCAGACAAAGGACTGCATCTCATGGATGCCTTGAGCGAGGTGGCGTACAACGATCCGGGGATGATGCGAAGTCTAAAGCGGAAAGACCTGGGAGGCCGTCTGTAGCCGCCCGGACGATTCATGAATCCCTACTCCGTCGTCCGATCCTCTTGCCCCGCGAGGCTTTTCTCGTTCGGCCTTCTCGACGTACTGCACGCCTACGGCGGCCTCACATGCGAGAAGCCCCGGCGGGCTTCCGTTTCGAACGTCTCGCGACGGGATTCATACATAATCCGGTCTAGCCTGAAAGAGTCCGCAAGCGGCGTTCTCACTTCTCCCAGAGGGGGTTGGGCTGGTCAAAAGGTCGCGTTTTTGAGCATCCTGTCTGGAAGGAAGAATGAAAGCCATGAACCGGGGCCTTTACGGGATACGTGAATCGCTGCCTGCGCGAACGCGGATACGATCCGGCAGGGTGGAACTAGAGTCTGGCGTTCATCCAGCCGACTAGCATCAGCCTGTCCGCCACTTTTTTCGAATGGCCACTCCGACCCAGGTACCCGTTACGTTGAAGAGAATATCCGACGGCGCGGCCCGGCGGTTGTGGGAGTAGAGCTGATAGAACTCGACCGAGGAGGAGAGACAGAGCCCGAGCAACATGACCTGGAGCACCCTCGCTCTGGTGAGAGTCGGGCTTCGTTGCAGGTAAAGGAGCGCGAAGGGAACATAGAGCAGGATGTTGATCACGATGTCCAGCCAGAATGCCAACGTCATCATTTCCTGGACAGGCGGAATCCACTTCAGAAACTCCCAGTGGGAATGCGCCACGAAGTGCGTATGGTAGAGGCCGGAGAACACGATCAGGCAGACGTAGGCGATCCATAAGAGCAGCCACATGGTTCGATCGGTTGTGCGCGAGTGATTGAGAAGCCCGTCAGCTGTGGACGGGCGTTGCGAGCGCTGATTTTTGCAGAACCTGCTGCAGCGTATCCAGTAGTTTTTGCCTGTCGATCGGTTTCTGCAGAAAGGCGGCCGCTCCTTTGGCGCGAGCTTTGGCTTCCAATCCATAGGTAGTTTGCGCAGTCGTGACAATGATTGGAATCGGGCTGGTGCGGGCATTGATCCGCAGGCGATCGAGCAGCATGAGGCCGTCGCCTCCCGGGAGGCCGATATCCAGGAGAATCACATGGGGTTTCTGGCGCAGGGCGATTCCCGTCGCTTGAATGCTATCCGCGGCGGATAGACAGGATAGGTTGCTACCCTGGAGATAGGTCTTGATCAGGACCTGAAAGTCCGGACTGTCATCGATGACGAGGAGAGTAGTGCGGCCCGCTGGACCAAGCATGGCGGATATCCTGGTTTAAGGTTGTGTGCATTGCTTGATCGGCGGATTCCGGCAATTTCTGAACTGAAACAGCCAGGAGAGGTTTGGAGATGAAGAAGCAGGCGATAGGCTGGTCGCGATCCAGTGCCGGAAGGGAAAAGAAGACGGGACCGTTATGAGTGCGCGAGTTCCTCCTCGACCGCCTTCAGCATTTCCTTCAGATCGAAGGGCTTTTCAAAGGCCTTGTGGGCGCCGAAGAGCTTGGCGATATCCAAAAAGTTTCGATCGCCTTGCGCGCCGGTCATGGCGATGACCCTGGTGTCGATGTATTCGCGGGTCAGCTTCAAGGTCGCTTCCAGTCCATCGACTTCGGGCATGAGCAGATCCATGATGACCAGGTCCGCCTTGTCCTTTT
Organism: Nitrospira sp.; assembly: GCA_020697375.1. The sequence continues at coordinate 9,857 of JAJFBJ010000049.1, forward strand.
GATACAGTCTCAGCGCTTCGCGCCCATCTTGAGCCTCGACGACCTTGTGGCCGGCCTTTTCCAGGACCTCGCGCAAGAGGCTGCGGATGGATGCTTCGTCATCGATCACCATGATGGTTGCCATAAATGCTCCTCGGAAAGTTGCGCCGGGTTCTATCGTCGATTGATGGATCCGGGCCGGTCGGGCTTGCCTGCAAGATTCGACCGGTAGAGGAAGCTTACCGCCGAGGGGGAAGTCTGTCCAGGAAACTGCCAAAACATGGGCCGCCGAGCTGGAACCATTCCACGGGGAAGGGTATCCTACCTCTTCACCATGAAGCAGCATGATCCATAGTCCGCTGCATCACAGTGAACCGGACGGAGAATCCATGAAGGTCGCCACGCAACTCAATACATTCCTGCGCTATGGCTTCGCGGCCGGGTCGGCGATCCTGGCGCTGCTGCTCACGATAGGTCTGCCTTCGTTATTCGAGCAGGCCCCGCCCCTGATTTTTCTGGTCGCCGTCGTCATCAGCGCCCTGTATGGCGGGTGGGGTCCAGGGCTGCTCAGCCTTTGTCTCTCGGTGACGGCGCTGGGCTATTCGTTCATGTTTGCTACCGGTGAGGCCGCCGGGATCCCAGTGAAACAGTTTGCCGGCTTGAGCCTCTTCGTGATGTCCGCATTGTTGTTGGCCGCCTTCAGCCTGGCCCATCGACGTAGCGAAGCGGCGCTTCGGGAGAAACAGGATCAGCTCACACAATCGCAGGCGCTGGCGCATCTGGGCAGTTATACGCTGTCTATTCCTGATGCACACAACCTGCATTGGTCGGATGAAACGTTTCGAATCGTCGGCCTCGATCCTGCCGGTAGAGAACTCCACCCCGGAAAGACGATCGAACGTCTGGTCCATCCCGCGGATCAATCGCATGTCGCGGAGGTGCTGCGGCAATGCGTGCGGCACGCCGAACCCTTCGATCTCGAATACCGGGTCCAGCAGTCAGACGGAGACACCCGCTGGGTGCAGAGCATCGTCTCACCGGTTACGAATGGAAATGGAACGGTGATCAAGCTCATCGGTACCCTGGGCGACATCACGGCGAGGAAGCGAACCGAAGAGGCGCTGCAGCAAAGCGAGGCCCGGCTTCGTAGCACGCTGGACAACCTCCTGGAGGGTTATCAGATCATCGGCTTCGATTGGACGTATCTGTATATGAATGAGGCCGCGGGGCGCCATGGACGCCGGACGATGAATGAATTTCTGGGACGGAGCATGATGGAGATGTATCCGGCGACCGAGAATCAAGAGTTGTTCGCCCGCCTTCGTCGATGCATGGACGAGCGAGCTCCCGCCATGCTGGAACATGAACTCTGCTTCCACGATGGTGCAAGACGGTTGTTCGTGCTCAGCATCCAGCCGGTGCCCGAAGGCCTCTTCATCCTGTCCCACGACATCACCGATCGCAAGCGCGCCAAGGAGGCCTTGAGGGAGAGCGAAGCCTGTTATCGGGCGATTGTGGAAGGCCAGACCGAATTGATCTGCCGGTTCCGTCCTGATACGGTTCTGACGTTCGTGAATCAAGCCTATTGCCGGTATTTTGAGAAGCGGCCGGAAGAAGTGGTCGGCCGAAGCGTTCTGTCGCTGCTGCCGATGAGTCAACGTGAACATATGAGGTCTCACATCGCTTCATTGCAAAGCCATCCTCGCGTGGCGGGCTGCGAGCATGAGGTGATAGCCGGAGGCGGAGAGCGGCGATGGTTGGAATGGACGGACCGCGCGATAACCGACGATGAGGGCTGCGTGACCGAGATCCAATCCATCGGTCGTGACATCACCGAACGGAAGCAGGCGGAGATTACGTTGCGCCGGTTGTCCGGCCGGCTGCTGCAGCTACAAGATGAAGAGCGGCGGCGGATCGCCCGGGAGTTGCACGACAGCACGGCCCAGAGTCTGGCAGCCCTGTCCATGAATCTCACGGTGGTCGAGACGAACGCCGGCACATTGAGCGAGGAGGCGAGAAAGGCGCTCGGCGAGAGCCTGGCCCTTGCCAAACATTCGACTCGTGAATTGCGCACGCTTTCCTACCTGCTGCATCCGCCGTTATTGGATGAATCGGGGCTGATCTCCGCGCTGCGCTGGTATGTGGACGGCTTTTCCAAACGGAGCGGGATTCAAGTCGATCTCGATGTGCCGCCGCAAGCATGCCGCTTTCCCACCGAGCTGGAAACGGCGCTGTTCCGCATCATGCAGGAATGTTTGACGAACACCCTGAAACATTCAGGCAGTGCGACCGCGACTATTCGCGTCGCGCTGGAGGAGTCGCGGGTAATCATGGAAATCGGGGACCAAGGCAAGGGCATGCCGGCCTCGGTCAAGGGACATGATGGAGACCGGGTGTCCGGTCTCGGTGTCGGGTTGATGGGTATGCGGGAACGGGTAAGGCAGCTCCATGGCGAGCTGGGCATTGAGTCCGGTGATTGGGGGACCGCTGTCACCGTCACGCTGCCGCTCGATGGAGGGGAACGATGGGCGCGCTTCGCATCCTAGTCGCCGACGATCATGATGTGGTCCGCCAGGGAGTGCGGGCGTTGCTGCATCAGCAACCGGGATGGAATGTGGCATGGGAAGCGGCAACCGGCCGGGAAGCGGTCGCCCTGGCGAAACGTGAACGGCCGGACGTCAACATTCTGGATCTGGCGATGCCGGAGATGAACGGGTTGGAGGCAGCGCGTCAAATCCTCCGCGAGCAACCGGATGCTCAGGTTCTGATCCTCACCATGCATGAATCCGAACAGCTGGTGCGGGAGGTGCTCGATTCGGGGGCGAGAGGCTATGTCTTGAAGTCGGATGCCGGAAAGGATCTCGTGTCAGCCGTGGAGGCCCTCCGCCGGCAGCAGGTATTCTTCACGAGCAGGATCGCCTCGATCGTCCTGGGTGATTATCTCAAAAGCAGTCGCGAGCTTCGCAAAGGGGAGTCTGCAAGCCATGCGCTTTCTCCGCGCGAGCGAGAAATCGTTCAACTGTTGGCGGAAGGCAAGAGCAACAAGGACGTGGCCGACATCCTCAACATCAGCGTCAAGACCGCTGAAACCCACCGCCACCACATCATGCAGAAGCTCGAACTGAAATCCATCGTGGATCTCGTGCATTACGCCATCCGAAATCATTTCGTCCAGGTCTGAACGCTCATCTCCGCACGCCCCTACAGCGATTTCCTCTCTACAAATACAAGATCTCCTGTATCGCCTTCCAGGCGGGCCGCGCCTACGCTTGGCATCATCAAAGCGCGACCGACTTTTCGAGCCTAGCAAGCTCTTTTCCCATGGCGGTACGTTGAGCCTCAGAGCGATGCGAGAACGCCGCTGGCGGACTTTTTCAACATGCTCACCGAGGAGTAATCACCATGACTTGGGAAACCCCTGCATTTGTGAAGCTGAAAATGGATGCCGAGATAGGCTCCTATCAGGATGACTTCGAACAGGTGCCTGATGTCACCCAGCACAGGGAGCCTGTCGCGGCGCAGGGCATCGAATGCGACGCCTTGCAGGCTGTGGACAAATTGTTTCATGGCCATGCGAATTCGACGCGTTAACCCCGCAGGCTGCTCAAAAAGGCCGTCCAGCAAGGCCGCAATGAACGAAGAGGCGACGCGTGCTATGGCAGTACGTGGAGCCTCCAAGAGAAGTGAGAACGAAGCTGGCGGGCTTTTTCAGCAGCCTGCTAGGAAGCCATGAAGATTCGCGTCCTAGGATCGGCCGCCGGTGGAGGGTTCCCGCAATGGAACTGCGCCTGTTTCAATTGCCGGGGGTTGCGGGAGGGCACGGTCCCAGCCTTTGCTCGCACACAGGAGTCGGTCTGCCTAACCGCCGGGGACGGCGATTGGGTTCTCATCAACGCCTCTCCGGACATTCGTGGGCAGATTGAAAGCTTCAAGGGACTCCATCCCCGAAGATCGCGGGACACGCCGATTCAGGCGATCGTTCTGACCAACGGAGATCTGGACCACTGCCTGGGACTACTGTCGCTCCGCGAGAACCAGCCGATCGTGATCTATGCCACCGAAGAGGTGCGTGAGACCTTGATGGAACGCAATATCATGTTCCGGACCCTTCGGCGATTTGCCCACCAGGTCGCCTGGCGGAGCCTCAAGCTCGCGGTGGAAGAATCCATCGTGGGTCCGGACGGACGCCCGTCTGGATTGACGGTGACGGCCACGGCTGTTCCGGGAAAACCGCCGGTCCATTTGGAACGGCTCATCTCTGCGGATGATCCCACTCTCAATGTCGGGCTCAGAATCAGACAATCCGCCGCGGGACCGGTGCTGGCCTATCTGCCCGCGGTCGGCAGGATCACCGCAGCGGTCCGTGAGGCGATGGACGGCGCCGACTGCGTATTCTTCGACGGTACCTTCTGGTCGAGCGATGAGCTGGCGGCGCAAGGCCTGCCGGGAAAAACAGCGCAGGAGATGGCGCATTGGCCTGTCGGAGCACCGGACGGCAGCCTTTCGGTTCTCTCCCCTCTGTCAGCCTCCCGGCGCATATTCATCCACATCAACAATACCAATCCAATGTTGAGGGAGGATTCCCCTGAACGGAAAGACGTCGAGGCGGCAGGATGGGACGTGGCCTGGGATGGAATGGAGATCACGTTATGACCGGCGATCACTCCTGCCGGCCGCTTTCACGAGAAGCCTTCGTCGAACGGCTCAGGCGTGAAGGGAGCGTCCGGTACCACGACCACCATCCTTTTCACCGGCTCATGCATCACGGCGGTTTGACGAAACGGCAGCTTCAACGATGGGTGCTCAACCGCTATTACTACCAGACCAGAATTCCTATCAAGGATGCGCTCATCCTGTCGAAATCCGAGGACCCTGTATTCCGGAGGACCTGGCTGCGCCGCATTCAGGACCATGACGGTGAACAGGCAGGGCAAGGCGGCCTGGATTCCTGGCTTGAATTGGCCCGAGGGGTGGACCTTGACCAGGAAGAGGTGAGGAGTTGCCGGCTGGTGCTTCCGGGAGTCCGGCTCGCCTGCGACGGGTACGTACAGTTCGTCCGCGAGAGTTCGTTGCTCGCGGCAGTGGCCTCTTCCCTCACGGAACTGTTTGCGGCGGCATTGATGGCCCGGCGTCTGGAAGCATGGGATCGCTATTATCCCTGGGTGAGCCAGCAGGCCCTGGGCTATTTCCGGAGGCGGATTTCCCGAGCGAGCCTCGATTCAGAACAGGCCATCGAGTTCGTGGTTCAGCATGCCGTCTCGTATGACTTACAAGAGCAATGCGTGGCGGCGTTGATCAAGAAGGCCGACATTCTCTGGCACATGCTCGATTGTATCCACATGGCATCCGTCGAGCTGGAGCAAGGAGTGAAACGGGAGACGCATGATCAGGTGCATGGACAGGCCACGGCTTAGTCGCAAAGTCCGCCTTCGTTTCGACCGAAGAACCGGCCGCTCCCTGCTCCTGTACCCTGAAACGGGGCTCGAGTTGAACGGGAGCGCGGCGGAGATCGCGGGCCTCTGCACGGGAGTCCATACGGTGGACGACATTGCCCGGTTGGTCGCTCCAGCCTATGAGGGCGTTTCTCCGGAGGAAATCAAACCGGAGGTCCTGGGCTTTCTCGATGCCCTTGCCGCTCGTGGCCTCCTTCAAGGTCTGCGATGATGAACGACTATCGCCCTTACACGCTGATCGCCGAGCTTACCTACCGTTGCCCGTTACGATGTCCCTACTGCTCGAATCCGCTCGACCATGTCGCTCGCCAGGGCGAAGTCGATACCGGCACATGGCTGCGGTTGTTTCATGAGGCGGAAGCGCTGGGCTGCGTTCAGCTCAACTTGACGGGCGGCGAGCCTCTGATCAGGGACGATCTGGAGTTTCTTGTCCAAGGCGCGCGCAAGCTCGACCTGTACACGAACCTCATCACGAGCGGTATTCCACTGACCTACGAACGCCTCGCGCGCCTGAGGGATCTCGGCCTCAACAGCGTGCAACTGTCTCTGCAAAGTACCAGGCCCTTGGAATCGGACCGCATCGCCGGGGCGCCGTCCTTCCATCGCAAGCTCGAAGCCATGCAATGGGTCACCTCGCTCGGCCTTCCGTTGACCATGAACGTCGTGCTCCATCGCGAAAACATGGCCGAGGTGGCGGACTTCATCTCGCTGGCTGAGCACGTGTCCGCCGATCGTCTCGAACTGGCGAACGCGCAATATGTAGGTTGGGCGCTGCGGAACCGCTCAGCCCTCCTGCCGACGGAGGACCAGCTCGAACAGGCGCGCACCATCGCGGTTGAGGCCAGGAACAGGCTGAATGGACGGATGGAGATACTTTTCGTCACCCCTGATTATTATTCGACCTATCCCAAGTCCTGCATGGATGGATGGGGACGCCGCTTCATCCTGGTGAACCCGGAGGGATACGCTCTTCCCTGCCACCTCGCTCAGACCATTGCTGGTCTCCAATTCGACAATGTCTCGGAGCGCAGCCTTGAGGACATCTGGCTGCATTCCTCCTGCTTCAATCGCTTTCGCGGTGAAGACTGGCTTCCCGATCCCTGCCGAACCTGTCACCGTCGTAGCCTGGACTTCGGAGGTTGCCGTTGCCAGGCCTTTCATCTGACCGGGAATGCCGGCGTCGCCGATCCCGCCTGTTCCCTCTCATCCGACCATGGCCTGATCGAAGCAGCAAGGAGCCAGGCGTCGCAGACGGCGGGAACCACGGTGCTGTTCGAATATAGGACCGGCCGGGGATTCGCTCACACATGATCCGCCGCATGGATATCAGCCTGGTGATTTTGCTCCTGCTGGCCCTTTCCGCCGTTCTCTTCGCATTTATGAAGGACCGCTCGCTGCCGTTGGAGGGACTGCATGCGACCGGCCGGCTCATCGGGAACGTCTGGATCGAATTGCTGTTGGGCTTCCTCATTGCCGGACTGGTTGAAGTGCTCATTTCGCCCTCTGAGATCACGGCATGGCTGGGACCTGAGTCTTCCATGCGGGGCATCTTCATCGGGTGGATGGCAGGCTTGGCCATCCCAGGAGGACCGTACCTGCTTTTTCCGATGGCCGCCGGACTGTTCAACAGCGGAGCGGCTCCGGGCGCCTTGATCGCACTGATCAGCGCGAAGACGTTGCTGAGCCCGATCAGGGTGCTGACCTATGAGGCTCCGTTGATGGGATGGCCCTTGACCCTCGCCCGCTGTGTGCCGGCTCTGTTCCTGCCGCCGCTCCTGGGAATGTTGGGACAGTGGCTGTTCAATGTATTCACGAAGAAATTGTGTTGAAAGCCATCCAAAGAAGAAAGGGCGACATGATGCGTCACACCATTGCGCCGGCGTTCTTTATGGCGATCCTCTTGTGCGCCGCATGCGGAGTCCAGGCCGGCTCACTTCCCTTGGATAAAATCAGCCTTCCACCTGGTTTTACCATCGCGCTCTACTCGGATCAGGTGCCGAATGCGCGGGGAATGGCGCTCGGAGAGAATGGGACGCTGTTCGTCGGGACGCGGAGCAAGGGAACGGTGTATGCCGTGCTGGACAAGAACGGCGATCATCGCGCCGACGAGGTCCTGACCGTCGCTCGCGGTTTGAACATGCCGGTCGGCGTGGCCTACCGGAAGGGCTCACTGTACGTCTCCGCGTTGGATCGCATCCTGCGCTTTGACCGGATCGAAGAGCGATTAAAAAATCCGATTCCACCGGTCGTGATCACGGACCGGTTTCCGCAAGAGACGTCGCATGGATGGAAATTCATTGCCTTTGGCCCCGATGGGAAACTGTATGTACCGGTCGGAGCGCCCTGCAACATCTGCGAACCCGATCCTGATCGTTACGCCTTGATCGCGCGTATGAATCCGGATGGGAGCGGGTATGAGGTCGTCGCCCGCGGGGTCCGCAACTCGGTCGGATTCGATTGGGATCCGAGAAACCAGGAATTGTGGTTCACGGAGAATGGCCGGGATTATCTCGGGGATGACCGGCCGCCGGATGAGCTGAACCATGCGCCAAAGCCGGGATTGCATTTCGGCTATCCCTATTGCCATGGAGACACGATCGCTGATCCTGAATATGGCGACAAACATGCCTGCCATGAATTCACCCCTCCGGCTGTCGCGCTCAATCCCCATGTCGCATCGCTGGGGATGCGTTTCTATACCGGCCGCATGTTCCCCCCGGAATATCGGAACCACATCTTCATTGCCGAGCATGGCTCCTGGAATCGCAGCGAAAAAGTCGGCTACCGGATCACCTTGGTGGCGCGGGATGGTCAGGGTCGTCTCCGGTATTCCACATTCGCCGAAGGATGGCTGCAAGGGAAAGAGGCATGGGGCCGTCCAGCCGATCTTCTCGTAATGCCGGACGGCGCGCTATTGGTATCCGACGATGAGGCGGGCGTGATTTACCGTATCAGCTACAGCAAGCCCTAGGAGGCTGTTGAAAAACGATTTTTGGAGGTTCTCTGGCGGCTGATGCTCCACCGTGTGAGATCACGAATAGTCCGCGCACAGGATGTTCAAAATGGCCGTCCAGCGCGACCGCAGCAAGCAAAGGGGCGAAGCGTACCCTTGCGGTACGTTGAGCCTCTGCGCGATGCGAGAACAAAGCTGGCGGGCTTTTTCAACATCCTGCTAGGCCGGGACCATTGATGAATAATCCGCGCTCGCAAGCTCGCCGTATCGGCCTCGTCGCTCTACAGGGAATCTGCGCATCGAATACAACATGTCCTGTATCGCCAGGTCATGGGGTGGCTGGTAGGTTGCATCAACATGCTGTTGAAAACGGCAGTTCATCGATCACCATCTGAGATGAGTATGCAGGCGCCCCGTCTGAAGGGATATGTGGCGCTCATCGCCGGTGGGACGGAAGGGGTGGGCCGAGGCATCGTGCGGGCGTTCCTCGAAGAAGGGTCGCTCGTGGTGGTGCCCTCTTCATCGGCGGAACAACTCGAGCGGCTGCGGGAGGAGCTGCACGAGTTTCCTGCCGAGGATTTGGTGACTCTCTTCGGTGACGTGGGGCGGCTGGACGAAGCAGAACGTATCAGAGAAGTCTTGGTCGGCCGGGTCGGCCGGCTCGACGCCATCGTGGATTCGCTCGGCCGCTGGCATCATGCCCAGTCTTTGGTCGACCTGTCATTGGAAAGCTGGGAACGTACGCTGCGCGAGAATCTCACGGCTCACTTTGCCGTCATCCACACGTTTATTCCAATGGTGAGAGCGCAGGGGTACGGAAGCTATACGTTCATCAAACGCGCGGACCCTGACGATCCGGGTACGCACGACGACAGGAGCGCGGCCACCGGATCCTCCCAAGAGATGCTGATTCGCACGTTGACGGAAGAATTGGCGGATACCCAGGTGCGGGTCAACGAGGTGATCGTGTGTACGGAGAGCAGCATGGATGAAGGAACGCCGGAAGCGCCTGGTCGTTCCTTCCGTGACTGCGTGGGGCTGTTCACCGCCTGGCTGGCTTCCGAAGAAGGCGCAACCGTGCGAGGGGCCATTATCCGCCCGGCGGTTCGTTCCTCATCAACAAGATGATGAAGGATGAACGGTCGGATCATGATCGGGATTGACGCCGATTGCATCAAGGTCAAGGCGACGTCGTCGTAAACGACATCAGGTCTTTGCGAATCACAGAATGAATGAACCGGAACTCGTCGACAAACCACTGGTGAGGGCATGGTCGCGTTGGGCGCTGGTGTGGCTCACGTTTTTTCCGCTCGTCGGCGTGCTGGTCTCAATTCAGTTCCACAATCCGGAGTTCCTGCAAGAGACAGAGTGGTTTACATTCGGCCGGCTTCGGGCAGTCCATACGAACGGCGTGATCTTCGGTTCTTTCACGACTGCCTTCATCGGGCTGCTGTACTACTTTATTCCCCGGCTCTGCGGCGTCCCGCTGTACAAGGTCGAATGGGGTTGGTGGCTGCTTTGGATGTGGAACATTTTCTTGGTGGTCGGTTCCGTTTCGTTGCTGCTCGGTTATGTCATCGGGGTTGAGAATGCGGAATTCGAATGGCCCTTGAACATACTGCGTTACCTGGTGTTCGTTGGCCTCGCGGTCCAAGTCCTCGGCACGATCTTCCGCCGGCGGGCGGCACGATTTTACGTGTCTTTGTGGTACAGCCTCGCCGCCGTCATCTGGACTCTGCTGAACCTGCTCATCGGGAATGTTCTGCTGCCGTACGGCCCCATTTCCGGGGCGAACAGCGCGGCGATGCACGGCCTCTACATGCATTATGTGATGGGTCTGTGGTTGACGCCGGCCGGTCTCGCGACGATTTACTACTTCCTGCCGCTGGCGGCAAAGAACGCGCTTTACAGCCACAAGCTGTCCTTGTTGGGGTTCTGGACGCTCGCGCTTTTCTATCCGCTCGTCGGCACGCACCACTATCTGTACAGCCCCATCCCGCATTGGACACAAACCGTCTCCATCGTCCACAGCATGTGGATGATCATTCCGGTCTTTGCCGTCATCGTCAATTTTTTCGGCACGATGTTGGGGCGATGGGGGACCGTTCTGGGCGGAGGAGGCGGTGACAATTATGCGGCGAAGTTTCTCATGGTCGGGGTCTTTTATTACCTGATCGGAAGCTTTCAGGGTTCGATCGAATCCCTGTATCGGTTTCAGGAACTTACGCATTTCAACGATTTCGTGGTCGGCCATGCCCACCTGACCGTATTCGGGGCAATGATTCTATGGGTCGTCGGCGGGCTCTATTACGTCTGGCCTCGTCTGGTCGGCAAGCAACTCTGGAGCGATCGCCTCGCAAGCTGGCATCTCTGGCTCACGGTGACCGGATTCACGACGATGATTCTCGGCCTTACGGCGCAGGGGTTCATTCAGGGATCGATGCTGGAAACGGGATCTGATTTCGTGGACTCGATCAGGGCAATGCAGCCCTGGTGGGTGACTCGGACCGTGGTCGGGGCCATGATGGACTTGGCCCTCGGATTCATGGCCTACAACTTCTATAAGACCCGGCGTGAGGGCCGGCCGCTTCAAGAGAATGATTATGAGCCGGCGCAACCACGCAGAGAGCCCATTGCCATGGAAGCCAAGTCGGGCTGGCTGGAAAATCCATCCACGGTAGGCATCGTGGCCGGCATCGGATTTTTTTCCATGGCTGTGTTCATCCTCGGATTTATCCCCTGGCTGCAGCCTTCCACTCGCGTGACGACCGTCGTCGATGCCGTCACAGGCAGCACCGTTCGCGTGGAAGACTATACGCCACTCGAACGGCGTGGCCGGGAAATCTATATCAAAGACGGTTGTTGGCATTGTCATTCGCAGTACATCCGGCCGGTGACCGGCGAATCTTTCCGGTGGGGGCCGGTGTCCCAGATCGGTGAATCTGCCTACGATGTGCCGCACTTGTTCAGCACGAGGCGCATCGGGCCGGACCTGTCGCGCGTCGGCCGTAAGTACGGCGACGACTGGCACATCGCCCACCTTTGGAATCCGTCCGATGTGGTGTACGACTCGATCATGCCACGCTTCCCATGGTTGTTCGATGAGGGAGCGCACCAAGGCCCGCCGCAATTGACTGAAGACGGCAAAGCGCTGGTGGCCTATCTTCAGCGTCTCGGCACTTCGATCGGCGACTGGCGAGCGGGCGCAGCCCCGGCAAGGACGCCGGGTCCAATCAGTTCGGGGAATCCGCATGCTCGTGAGGAACTGTTGTCCCTCGGCACAGACGTGTACGCCCGACGGTGCGCCGGCTGTCACGGGACGAAGGGAGACGGCAAGGGTCCGTCGGCGCCGTTTCTCAATCCGAAGCCCAGAGATTTCACGACCGGACTCTTCAAATTCACGGCGACCGCCGGCAAGAACTCATTGCCGACCGATGCCGATCTGTACCTGACGCTCACGCATGGCTTATGGGGCACGTCGATGCCCTCGGTGCAAGAAATCTCGGAGCGCCAACGATGGGCCGTCATTCAATACATCAAGACGTTCTCAAATCGATGGACCAAGGAACCGGCAGGACAGCCCATCTCCATTCCTTTAGAGCCGCCGGTGACTCCAGATTCCATTGAACGTGGAAAGGCGACGTTTCAGACGAACTGCGCCTTGTGCCATGGCGATGGAGGAAAAGCCGACGGCCCATTGTCGGGCCCGGGCATGCTCATGGACGATTGGGGCGAACCAGTCAAGCCGGCCCATCTGACGCTTCCCGCCGGCGTGCCGGGAGGAGTCAAACTCGGACATAACGGAGCCCACCTGTTCCAGACGATCGTCGCAGGCATCGGCGGGACTCCGATGCCGCCGTTCGACAGCATGGCGCCCGAAGAAGTCTGGGACCTGGTCCATTTCATCCAATCGTTGCGTGTCGAGGCTCACGAAGCCGAGCTCTTGGCCGCGGGACTCAAGGAACAGGACAGATTGGTCGCGAGAGAGAAAATCTGGGCGTTGATCTCCGATCGTGCCGATGAACTGAAGGTACGCATCACCAAGGCGCCGGAGGGGGTTGCGGCTCCCGAGCAAGACGACATGGAGCACGTGAGGCGCCAATGAACGACCAATCCCAGCCGAAGGACCATCTGGTTGCGCCTGAGCCGACTACCAAGACCGGTGACGAGCCAGGCACGTATGTGTATGAGCCGGCGGGAATACGTGAACGGAGCGGCTCTATCCCGACTTGGCTCAAACTTGTCGCGCTCGGTCTGATTCTGTGGGGCCTGTATTACACGGTTCGCTATTGGAGTTCCTATTGAGTATTCGGTGGAGAAGAACCATTCAAACATGAGGGAGGAAATGATGACACAGGTACAACGGTGGGCCGGGCTCTCGGTCTGTTTCGCCATGCTGTATGGATTGTCGTCCGTGAGTCACTTGGTCTCGGCCGCCGGCGGGGATGCCGGCAAAGGAAAAGCGGTGTTCCAAGCCAAGTGCGTGACCTGTCATGGCGCGGAGGGCAAGGGTGACGGACCCTTAGGAAAAGCGCTGAAGCCGCCGGCGGGCGATTTCACGAGCGCCGAAAGCAAGAAAAAGTCCGAGGATGAATTGCGAAACATCATCGAGAATGGAAAACCCAAGACTTCCATGGTGGCCTGGAAGAAGCAGCTCAGTGAGGCGGAAGTCCAGGACGTGCTCGCCTATGTACTGACGCTTCGTAAGTGACCTGTGCGAATGGACTGAACCGTAATGGAACAACATGAAGGCGAGGCGAACAGGCGATCATGTTCATAGATCCTTGCGTGGCTTCGCCGATGGGGAGGAAGGGAGATCATGGGTGAAGTAATCAGAATTGCCGGGATCGCCGGCAGTCTCAGAAAAGGCTCCTATAACAAATCGGCCCTCCAGGCTGCGGTCAAGCTTGTTCCGGAAGGCAGTACGATGGACGTACTCGATCTCGAGGGCATTCCCGGTTTCAATCAAGACCTTGAACAGACCTTCCCGCCTCACGCGCGCGAGTTCAAGGCCAAGGTCAAGGCGGCTGACGCTGTGTTGATCGTAACCCCGGAATATAACTACTCCGTTCCGGGAGTGCTCAAGAATGCCATCGACTGGGCATCCCGTCCCTATGGCGACAGCGCCTGGAATGCCAAACCGGTCGCGATTATGGGAGCCTCTGGTGGAATGCTAGGGACCGCCCGCGCCCAATATCATCTTCGCCAGATGTTCGTCTTCTTGAACATGTTCCCGCTGAACCAGCCGGAAGTTATGATCGCCCATGCCGACGAGAAGATTGATGAGCAGGGCAACCTGAAGGATGCGAAGACGATACAAAAAATCACGGAACTGCTTCAAGCCTT
>JAJFBJ010000171.1 GCA_020697375.1 Nitrospira sp.
GGAAGGCGAGAGTCGCGTCAACATTAATACGGCGGACTTTTTGGTCTTGCAATCGCTCGATCCACGCATCAGCCAGACGATGGCCGGCGAGATCATACAGGGTCGCCCGTTCAAAACCGTTCAAGATCTGGATCGCATCGGGAGTTTCGCTGAAATCGCCAAAGAACTCCGTCTGCTCAGCCTCTACGATGTCAAGAGCAATATGTTCTCGGCACAGATGACCTTGACGGTGAACGAGACGACCAAATCGGGCGCGGTCGTGCTTCAGCGGGACGAGGCGACGGGCAACAGCATGGTGCGGTACTTCCGCTTTCTGTAACCCGTTTCAATATCGGAACTCCCTATCAAAAGCCCAAAATTTACACAGGTTACCTACTGTAAATGTGTTAAGTGCCCATTAAAAGTTAACAGGGATGTAACAATGCTGTTATCCCCAAGCAATCTTGCGTGCATATTAGTACATGCATAGGCTAGGACAAGGTACAAACGGGGAGGTAAAGCATGGCGAAATGGAAATGCAAATCCGCAAAGAAGCGTTGGGCAACGATGCTTCTGGTCATGACGGCTGGTACAGCGGGCATCGCTTTTGCCGAGACGCCTTTGAGCACTCGGCCTGTTGTCGATTCCACCATCGCGCCGTACACGTCGACTGCACAGGAGCTGTCTGGCCGTTTGGCGATTGTCGGCTCCGATACCATGAAGCCACTACTAGTGAAGTTGGCTAGCGCTTTCAGCCGTCTCGAACCTGATACCTCTATTGCTGTTGAGGGCGGAGGATCGAAACAAGCGATTCGCCAGTTTCTCGTGGGGTACACGAGTCAGCGGCGCGGAGAAAAGGCTCGAACTGGCCACGACGGTTCCGCTCTGCCCTCGATTCTGGCTTCGTCTCGTGAACTAACGGTTGATGAGTTAAAGAACTTCAGATCTCGCTATGGGCACGATCCAATCGTGATGCCCATCGCTCTGGATGCCGTGACGATCTTCGTGCATCGAGATAATCCCATTCGGGGTTTGACGCTGGATCAAGTGGATGCCATTTTTAGCGTCACTCGGAAAAGGGGTCTTCCTGAGGATATCCGGTCTTGGGGACAGTTGGGATTGCAAGAGAAGTGGAACGACCAACCCATCCATCTGCATGGCAGAAATGAAGATTCCGGCACACACGATTTTTTCGTTCAAACCGCTCTGTTAGGTGGAAAATTGAAGGAAGAAATTAAAGAAGCACCGGGCTCCGCCTCGGAAATACTTGCCATTGCTAATGACCCGACGGCTATTGGGTACGCGGGGATCGGATTCAAAAGTTCCTACGTCCGTCCGGTTCCGATCGCAACGAAGGCTGAGATCCCGTATGTTGAGCCTACTGGCCAGGCGGTTGTGAATAATTCATACCCGCTCAGCCGAGCGCTCTATCTCTACATCAATGCTGATCCGAAGGAAAAGCTTGATCCGCTGGTGGCGGAATTCTTGAGATTTGCCAACAGCCAGGAAGGCCAGGATATTGTCGTCAAGGCGCAATATTATCCTTTGACGCCGATACTCGTTGCTCAGAATTTGAAGTTGATCAACGGTGCCACTCTGACAGCGGCGTTACTCCCCAAGTAAGTGCTCGTTCCTGTAATGGAGATCCCTGTCCTACCTGCGTGGTAATCTGAATGAGACGCTTGTGTATCTGGTCTCTACCTCCGGCGGTCGCGATGTTGATGGCGTCGAGTTGCAGTCATATGGACTTGCCCCCCTCCCGCACCGTATACAACGACGCTGTCACTCTTGTGAGCTTAAGAACTGATCCCAAGTCAGGAGAGTTTGGGCATAGTCATCCGGCACGTTTGACAAGCGAACAAATGAGGATAGTGCTCAGCGGGATTCAGGTCCAGGCTCGCAAAGATCCGATCCTGAGTCTTGTGACTGGCAAGCCCGAGCCTGTACCTGCGTTCTCGGTCGAAGAAGTTCGCACCCTTGCACCAGCGTTGAGTAGAGCGCTGGACATGGCCTCCCCTCGCGAGGTCATCACCTTTTATCGCCGAGTCTCCGATGAGACCGTCGGCCTTGGGTTTACGACGGGGGGCTTATTTGTTGAGCACCGCGCGGTGTATTTTATTTTGGCCAATCATCGAAACCGTCCTTCAGATGGAATGGGGCATGCTCAAGCTGTGACCTATGAGTTCGATCCCGTCAATGATCCTTTGTTCTCAATAAGGGCGAGTGGGTATAAGGTCTTGTTTTCTCCAACCGAAGCGGGTGTTTTAAGAGATTTGTGGCCGCAATGGGATTATGTCGATCCCGGGAAAGTCGTGGTCGTAGACCTTGATCGGCTTCTGTTTGAACCAAAACCTTCCAGTTCCTCTCCATAAAGATCATCCCAAGGGCTTCGTTCGTATCAATTTCCCGGGCTGTTTCTCGGTGTAGTACTGAACGGGATCAGGAATTAATACGGATGTAACAAGGTTGTTACTCACATACAATCTTCGGAATTTATCTTGATGCGGTTTAAATCGCGCTTGTGACAGCTTGGAGAAGGGAGGTTAGTAATGACAAATTGGAAAAGGCAGTTCTCCAGCGCCCAGGTGGGGATTTTATTGTTGGCGACGTGCATGGAGACAGGGTATGCGCAGAGCATGCGACCCGTTGTTCACCCCGGGATCGCGTCGTACACGGTAACTGCACAGGAGCTGTCTGGCCGTTTGGCAGTTGTTGGGTCCGATACCATGAGCCCACTTCTTGTCAAATTGGCGAGCGCGTTCAACCGCTTCCAACCCAATATCTCGATTGCTGTCGAGGGCGGAGGATCGAAGCAAGCGATTCGCGAATTTCTCGTGGGCTACACAGGTCAGCGTCGTGGAGAAAAGGCTCGGGATGGCCACGACGGTTCCGCTCTGCCTTCGATCCTTGCTTCGTCTCGTGAACTGACCGCTGATGAGTTAAAAACTTTCAGATCGCGCTACGGTCACGATCCGATCGTGATGCCCATCGCTCTGGATGCCGTGACGATCTTCGTGCATCGCGATAATCCCATTCAAGGTTTGACGCTGGATCAGGTTGATGCAATCTTCAGCGTCGCTCGGAAACGGGGTCTTCCTGAGAATATCCAGACGTGGGGCCAGTTGGGGCTGCCAGAGAAGTGGAACGGCCAGCCCATCCATCTGCATGGCAGAGATAAGAATTCCGGCACACGCGATTTCTTCATTCAATCTGCTCTCTTGGGTGGTGAGTTGAAGTCTGAGGTTAAGGAATCGTCGGGCTCGGCATCGGAGATACTTGCCATTGCTAATGATCCGACCGCTATTGGATATGCGGGAATCGGGTATCAGAGTTCCTACGTCCGAGCTGTTCCTATCGCTGAGAAGGCCGAGATGCCGTATATCAAACCAACTGGCGAGGCAGCAGTGGACAACTCATACCCACTCAGCCGATTACTCTATCTGTACATCAATGCCAATCCCACAGAGAAGATGGATCCGCGGTTGACGGAGTTTCTGAGATTTGTCAACAGCAAAGAAGGCCAGGATACTATTGTCCATACCCAATATTATCCCTTAACACCTCGCCAAGTTACTGAGAACCTGGCTCTAATTAACGCTGTCGCAGTGACAACAGGCTTAACCGCTCGGTGAATCTCTGGTTGCCGTGGAATGCAAATCCGGGAGCTGCGAGATGGGCTCCCGGAACTATCGTCTGTTGCTCAGCTTTTCCTGTCCAGCTTGGAATCAGTTAAAGAACCATTGAACTTGGAAACGCAACATCTGTCCCGCCACGTACTCCTGCGGAAGTCCCGCTTTCATCTCTGAAATATTTAATTGATCCGTCCAAAGATATTCCGTCACGAGTCGGAGATGTGTGTCTGGTTCCCACACCAGACCGACGTTATACATGATGTTGTTGGCCGCGGCGGCTCCCTGATTCTTGAAGCCTCCTTTGTAATAGCTATAGCGGACGTAGGGAGTGAGCATGCCGACGTCCGAATAGCGCCAGGTATAATTGCCTTGCACATACCCCCCGTGAAGTGATTGACGTTCGATGACGCCGGCAGAATTCCGCTCAGGTCCAGTGCCGATAGTGTATTCGGCCATAATACCCCAAGGTTGAGGAGGGGTCCAAATGTAGCCGGTCACGCGCTCCTCATCTACCGCGCAACCGCCATTCCTGAGATTGTGCGGACAGCGCGACACTGAGGTGGCTGACGTGCCGACCGTCGTGCTTCCGGAACTCTGGACAACATACTCCCCTAGGAATCCCAAGACTCCCGCCTCCAAGAGACGACCGTTTGGCAGCTCAAAAGGATATGCGACCTTCGCACCGACATGCTTGTTATGGTTGGCCTCGGTCTGGCTTCTGCCCTGACCATTGTAAACCATGATTCCGAACACACCGTAGTCGCCTGGTCCGTTATGATAGGTGGCCATTTGTGCGAACCGCTCCTGGGCGATTTTTGGCGACCAGTAATAGGCGAGCCCCAAGTCGCGTTCGCCTGGGGCTCCGCTTTGAATCGATTCGCTCCGATCCAATTCTTGTCTTTGGCTGCTCGACCGATACGTATCAAATGAGTTCGGAACGCGATGGAGCCCAAAACGGAACCGGTGCTCCTTGTCCTTCGTAAGAAAATAGTCACCATAGGCGTCCACGAGTTCTAACTCTTGCAGTCGGAAACCATTGCCTTCGTGTGCAGCTTGAAAAAAGAATGCGACGCGATCCGACATCTGTCCCTGGAATACCATTCGGATTCGTCGAAAATTGAAGTCTTGATCGTGGCTTGTCATGTTGCTTTCGCCCTGCGTCACTTGGAGCCTACGGTCCGATTTCATCCCGTACCGGAACTGAAAATAGCCGTTGACATTGATGCGTTCAAACCAGCGAGGGCTGGATCGATACTGCGACTCCGTGACACGTTCATAAGATTTCTTCTCTTCCTCCGCTTTGATCCTTAGCCATTCGTCCTGAGTGATGAGTCCTTTTTGCAGCAAAATGTCCTCTAGTGGCGTGCTCGCAAGAGGGGCGGACATGCCTGGAGAAGCTCGTACCTCTGTCTTGGGCTGCGGGAGTACCTCTTCCGCGGTAGGAATGGCGGTGGGTTTGTCCATGTCCGCTGCGACACTAGGTTTGGCCAGGAACACGATACCTAGCGTGAAAATCCCCAACAAACCGGATAAGAGACAGCGATGCGTCAATCCACAGAGCACTGGGTCCTCCTCTCGTAAAAGTGACCTTCTGCCGAGCGGAATCTAGAGCCAGTGTGTGTCCGATTGGTGACACACATGTTACTTGATTGTTAATTTTTGGTTGGGAGGACGCATCAACTGTTCAGGGAGTTGGTGTCCTTCATGATTGAAAATCCGCAAACGATCACTCGGGCTATTCGCCTCACATTCATCGGCAAATACCTGGAACGAATTGCGGACCATGCCACCAATATATCCGGGCTGGTTGTGGCTATGGTCGAAGGGAAAATCGTCAGACACACCACTCCGCCAGTTCTTTATGACCGCGAAGCCTGATCCCATCCTGACCAAGCCGGTATTAGCGTAGAGACGGCTGAAAAGACTGGCGGGGACGAAGGATGAGCCATGAATCAGGGTGCGAGCACCAGAGAGGCATTAGGCGGCATAATTGATGGAGAACACCGTGTAGTCATAGCGATGTCGACGTAGCACAATTTTTCCGAACCGCGCCAACAGGTCCACGGCGTGGAAGATTTGGTTCCAGGTGTATTGGGGCAACATCTCAACGAGCTCATCCAACCCAACGACAGTCTCTTCTTCCAGTCTGTCAAGGATCGTCTGTTCCAGTGTAGGGGCCCGCAGTGCAATCGGCTTTTGGTCAAGT
>JAJFBJ010000172.1 GCA_020697375.1 Nitrospira sp.
TGCGTCATGCTGATCATGCTCGCGTTCCTGTGGCTTCTGGCAGGGACGTTGAACAGGACGGACGGTCAAAAGAAACATATCCTGCAGATCCTTCACCAGCGGGAAGCCCGCCACCGTCTGGCCCTGAAAGCCGGACGCATGGGAACCTTCCACGAGGATCTCGATAGTCATGCGCTCCTGTGGTCTCCTGAACTGGAATCCATCTTCGGGCTTCCCCCCCTGAGTTTCGGCAGCACCTTCGCCGCATTTCAGGAGCTCATTCACCCGGACGACCGCACCGGCGTGGAGCGGATCATCAGGAAGGCCATCGACGATCGGAGTGCCTATGATCTCGAATGCCGCATCCTACGCCCCCACGCGGCGCCCAATGAAGCCTGGATCGCGGTCACGGGGCAAGTGCTTCCGGACGCCTACGGCCGGCCCAGGCAGATCACCGGCGTCATCTTCGACATCACGGAACGCAAACAGGCGGAACAGGCCTTGCGGGAAAGCGAGGAACGTTTCCGTCATCTGTTCGAGCAGGCGTCGGACGGCATCGTGATGGCTGACATGGCGGGCCATTATCTCGACGTGAACCGCCGCGCCTGCCACATGCTGGGCTATTCCCGCGAAGAACTGCTCGAGAGGAAAGTGACGGACATTCTTACGCCTCACGACAATCTCCGGCTGAAGGACATTCAAGCGGACTTACTCGCCGGGCACCGGCATTCAAGCGAATGGAAGTTGCGGAGGAAAGCAGGCGGAACGGTTTCCGTGGAAGTCAGCGCCAGGCTTCAACCCGACGGGCGGTGGCATGCGATCGTCCGCGACATTACGGAGCGGAAACGCGCGGAAGCCGGGTTGCGCGAAAGTGAAGCGCATTTCCGCATGCTGGCCGATGCGGCTCCGGTGCTGATCTGGATGGCCGGCGCCGATAAGCTGTGCACCTGGATGAATAGATCCTGGCTCGAATATACCGGCCGTGATCTGGAAGATGAGCTCGGCAATGGATGGACGGAAGGGGTTCACCCCGACGATGTGACGCAATGCCGGGATACTTATGCCCGGTACTTCGACCGGCACGAGCCATTTGAAATGGAATATCGTTTGCGCAAACATGATGGAACCTATGGATGGATTCTCGATCGCGGGGTGCCACTCCTCAGAACCGACGGAACGTTCACCGGATACTTGGGCGCCGCTCTCGATATTACCGACCGAAAACAGGCCGAGGAACAGCTGCGGGAGTGGACGGAGGAGCTGGAACAGCGGGTTCAGGAACGGACCCAGGCCCTGGTCTTGTCACAGGAACGCCTGCGCGCCCTGGCTTCCGATCTCAGCTCGACGGAACAGCAGGAGCGCCGGCGACTGGCCACGGAACTTCACGACTATCTCGCGCAATTACTCGTGGTCGGGCGCATGAAACTAGGCCAGGCAAAACCGCAGGTCCAGGATCAGAAGACACAGCAGCTCTTGAATGAAGCGGACGATGCGCTGACGCAATCCCTCAACTACACCCGCTTTCTCGTGGCGGAACTGAGCCCCCAGGTCTTGTACCAATTCGGCCTCCCGGCCGCGCTGAAATGGCTGGCGACTCAGATGAAAAGCCACGGACTGACCGTGACGGCCCATTGCGACATCACCCAGCTCCAGCTGGCCGAGGAGACGGCGGCCATGCTGTACCAGAGCGTCCGTGAGCTTCTGTTCAATGTGATTAAACATGCCGGAACGGATCACGCCTCCATCTCCCTCACCTGCCACGGAGAGGGGACGGTGACGATCACCGTCGCCGATAAGGGATGCGGCTTCGATTCGTCGGGCATGGAAACCGACAGACATCATCCGGGCCGTTTCGGATTGTTCAACGTTCAGGAACGTCTTGAAGCGGTCGGCGGAAAGCTTGAACTAACCTCGCGTCAGGGAGGAGGCACATCCATTTCTCTGACCGCTCCGCTCGGTGATCCGGTCCATTTGCCCCATGCGCCCGCTGCGGCCGGGCCTGTCCCGCATCGTGCCGCATCGCCCATCCCCTCTTCGCAACGCTTGCGTATCCTTCTCGTCGACGACCATGCGATGGTCAGACAAGGACTTCGCAGCGTGCTGGAAGGCTATCAGGACCTCGAGGTGATCGGAGAAGCGGGCGATGGAGAATCAGCCATTACGTTAGCAGGCGCTCTCAAACCTGACGTCGTGGTGATGGACGTCAACATGCCGAAGATCGACGGTATCGAAGCGACGCGGCACATCCTCTCGAACCACCCTGACCTCATCGTCATCGGGCTGTCGGTGCAGAATGAGCGCCATGTCGAAGAAGCGATGCTGAATGCCGGAGCGGCGGTCTTCGTGACCAAAGAACGCGCCGCCCTGCAGCTCTATGAAGCTATCACCGGTACGGTTCGCGCCAAAGCATAGCGCCCTTGCCGGCATTCAGCTGCCTCTGAGCAGGCTCCTCATACGGCGGGAGGACGCCTCCCCATCACCATCCCGACCACTGCCAGGATCAGAAATACCACGAAGAGAACATAGGCAATGCTCGTCGCCGTTCCGGCCACGCCGGAGACGCCGAGCACACCGGCTATCAAACCAATCACTAAAAATGTGACGGCCCAGCTTAGCATGTGACACCTCATCTAAATTGTGAGCAGCACTCGACGGGCATAGGGCGCAATATGACGGATCTTCGCTAATGCTGTTTTCCGCCGCTACACCCGCTATGACCACATGCGCATGAACCGCTCGGAGCTTTCGCGTTGCGACAGGCATCGGAGCAAAACTCTTTTCCCGGCTCCGCTTGGCACGAGCAACTCGGATGCGCACATGTCTTCGGGGTCACCGTTTCCACCGGCATCGTATCCCTCCCCTTTGTGACCTCTCCTGTTGTCCTATCCTGGACTGTCTTGTGGCAGCGATCCGGATCGGAGCTTGGTCAGAACCACAAATGCACGCCCATCCCGATCCATTCGACCCTCTGGCTATACAACTGTCCGTTCGGAGAAGGCCCTGAAAAATATTCCGCCAGGACCTGAAGCTTCCGGTCGCCGATTCTGGCGTTTTCAAATTGCAATCCGCCCATGATCGACTGTCCGACCCGCCAATTCGTCCTGGCGTTGGCTTGAAAATCCGCATAAGCGACCGGCCGGACCTTCCCGTTCCAAAAGAACCAGGGACTCTTGAATTCGATTCCGGCCTGACTCGTGTGCTTGCCCAGGTCAGTCGGCTCCTTGCGAATGATCGTTCCCACACCACCATAAATTCGCAGCCACGTCGTCAGGTCGTACGACACCTTCAAATCAATTTCCTCAAAGCTCAAGTTGATCCGGTTCACCTGAGGATTATTGAGTATGAATTCATCTCCCAAATGAGAGCTTTGATGATGAATACGGATGAATCCTGACCATTTATCGGCCCGATAGCTTGCCAACAGTCCGACGTTATAGTCTGCATTGATCAAATCGATCGAATTCCGGTCGATATCGAAAATGCTGAAGACCCCGGCCTGCATCCCCAATTCCCATTGCCCATGGAAAGGGGCGGCGTTCCGGTAAAACGCGAAAGATTCACCGAACGAATTCGCGAACTGCTGCCCCGATGACAATTGGCGATAGCCGGCTCCGAAGTGCGGCCAACGGAGGTCGGCGTGAAAGGGATCCACCAGCAAGCCGCGTGGTAAAAATTTGGACTCGGGCTCCGGCGTGGCCGCTCGGACGGCCTGTGCTGATTCACGTCCAGGATCAGGCCCCTTTCGAACATCGGCTCGCAACACTCCCGGTATCCGCTGCAACGCCGCTGCGATCTTGTAGGGGTCATCGGCCCCCAACCTGCTCACGTAGACCGTGACGATTCCTTGATCGACATGAATCACGGAGCCGGGAAGATCGAATTCGTGTTCGAGAACGGCCGCCGCATATCCCGCAATGTATTCGTCCGACGCTGCGGCCGCCGTCGTCCCGTCATGTATCAACAACCAGGCGAAGATGATGACTCTCAGCAGATAGGTCATCAAACCCGCTTTCTTGCGCCGAGGTGCAGTCCCTGGTCCCCTATCAAAAGTCGCCTACCGTCCTGGAAACGATCACCAGGTGATTAGAAATGAAAGTTGATGGCGGCCGTGACCATATGTCCATTGTCCTGAAATTTCTTATCCACGATGTTTTGATCTTTGGATTCGATTTTCTCCAACCAGATATACCGATACGTACTGTCGATCGACACATGTTTGTTGAAAAAGAACTGCAGCCCTCCACCGGCATGCGCGCCGAACCGGTTCTGCGTATCGTCAAACCCTCCCGGACCTTTCACGGTCGTGTAATACCAGCCGCCGCCACCGATCAGAAACGGGGCCAACCTGGTCGTTCCCAAGGGGTAGATCAAGGCTGAGACCTGGACCGGATAGCTATGGACGCGCGTGTCTCCGATGTCATTGCGGCGGTAATCCGCAGAGCCCTCGAAGGCGAGATAGCGCCAGGGGTGAAGCCGAACCTGTCCTCCGCCGAACCAGCGGCTGGACCCGTCCTTGGGGTCGAAATAGGTGGCGCGTCCACCGATGGAGAGGAACCCGATATCCATCTGTTCGAACAATCCCTTGTCGTCATCGGCCGCCGAAATGGAAGGCGAAAGAAATCCTGAACAAATCATCGTCAGTCCCAGAACGAACAACAGCGGCGCCTGCGGCAAACGGTTCATGGCGGATTCCTTCTCGGTTGTTCGCTGTTACGATTCAGAGGCTTCCTTCGGGCCTTTGTTGGCATCGAACCATTCGTCCACCCATTGCTTGACCTCTTCCCTGCGGTCGCCGTATCGTTCCTGGATTTTTCCTTCCAGCTTATCGACACTGCCTTCGATGGCCAACAAGTCATCGTCGGTGAACTCTCCCCATTTCTTCTTCAGTTCACCCTTGAACTGCTTCCACCTGCCCGCCACTTGATCCTGATTCACGACGGAGATCATCGCTCCGTCCTGCCCGGGGGCATCGAGCCCGGCTGCCGTCCGGCTACCGGCATCAACGAGTCCGCCGGAAAAGACTATCCCCGTCAGCGTGATGATTGAGAGCAGCCTCGACTTCAATTTCATGCCGCTTTATCTCTTCTTTGTCTTTTTGGCGTGCGGGCCCGTGAGGCGCCCGCACGTCAGGCAAATTACTTGTCCATCTTCGTTTTCCCGGTCTCGGCGTCGACATAGACCTTTTGGGTCTTCTTGTTCAGGTCGATGATTTCCACCTCATACACAGTCCGGCCGTCTTCCTTCCCGATTTCAGCCTCCACGGCCTTTCCGGGAACTGCTTTCACGGCGTGCTGTACGGCTTCTGCGAGGGTGATCTTGGCGGTCGAGACCAATTCCTTGTTCGTCTCGAACAACGCCCAAGCCGGACTCGCGATAACGCCGGACAACAATGCGATTGCGATAACTTTTTTCATATCTGGTTCTCCTCTATAAAATTTGATGTGTGTAGTCCGCCTGGTCCGTCTCGGGTCCTCTCGGTCAACGGGGCGGATTGGCTCCGGCGCCCGGCTGGCCCTGTTTGGCATACCAGTCATCCGCCCAGCGCGTGACCTCTTCCTTTTTGTCGCCGTAGCGCTCCTGGACTCTTCCGACGAACTTGTCGTAATTGCCTTCGACCTGCGACAGGTCATCGTCCGTGAGCTTGCCCCATTGCTTCTTGACCTCACCCTTGAACTGGGTCCACTTTCCTTTGAATTGATCCGCGTTCATTGCGATCCCCCTTGTGAATGTGATACGGCTGCGGAGGCCAGCGTCCGGTCCCTCGCCGCATCGGCGCCCCGGAGCTGCTG
>JAJFBJ010000173.1 GCA_020697375.1 Nitrospira sp.
AGAAAAGCCCGCCGCCGTTGCCGGAAGCGGGCTCGGGTTACCGACCAGGCTCCGAGCCCGCGACCGAAGGCGAAGCTCTTCCTCGCCTTTCAGATAGCGCACCCGAGCGCGCATACCTGGGGCCACCCATTCGGCACCGCACTTGAGCTGGACACCCGCAACAACCTCGCGGGATTTGGTATTTCGTGATTCACTGGGCCTGTCGTGATTTGGAGGCAGGACAATGGATCAGCGGTCTCTTTTCGGGCTTTCGGAGCACCTTGAACGACTGAGCAAGACCGGCGATCCGCTGGAAACGCTCGAGGCGACGGTGGACTTCGAGTATTTCCGCGGCTGGCTGGTCGAGGGGCTGAGGTATGGCGACGGAGCGAAAGGCGGTCGGCCGCCATTCGACCCGGTGTCGATGTTCAAGGCGCTGATCCTGCAGGCGCAACACAATCTCGGCGACGCACGCATGGAGTTCATGATCCGGGATCGGCTCTCCTGGATGCGGTTCCTCGGCTTCGATCTCGGCGCGCCGACGCCCGACGAGAACACGATCCGGCACTTTCGCAACAGGCTGACCGAGACGGGAACGCTGAAGCGGGTGATGAAGGCCTTCGACTGGCAACTCCAGAAGAAGGGCTACATTCCGATGGCAGGCCAGATTGTCGACGCGAGCCTGGTGCCGGCGCCCAAACAACGCAACAGCGAGCCGGAGAAGGCAGCGATCAAGGAAGGCAAGTCGGCACGGGAGATATGGCCTGACGAGCCGAACAAGGCGGCCCAGAAGGACGTCGATGCCCGCTGGACGCTGAAGATCGGCGGCAAGGTCCGGTATCGCCCGGATGGAACGCCGTTGCCGATGATCGCCACACCGGTCTTCGGCTACAAGTCTCACATCAGCATCGACCGGCGCTTCGGCTTCATCCGCGAAGCGGTCGTGACGTCAGCCTCGGGTCCGGATGGACGGCAACTCAAGCGTCTGGTGAGCCGGGAGAACACTGGCTCGGAGGTCTGGGCCGATAGCGCCTATCGCAGCCGGAAGAACGAAAAGTGGCTGGACGACCGGATGCTCACCAGCCGCATCCACCGGCGCAAGCCGACTGGCAAGCCGATGCCGAGAGCGACGGCACAAGCCAATGCGAAGAAGTCGTCCATCCGGGCGGCTGTCGAGCACGTCTTCGGGCATCAGAAGACCCGCTTCGGCCTCTTCATCCGCACGATCGGCATCGCCCGTGCCGAGGCGAAACTGACGCTGGCCAACATCGCTTACAACATGGACCGCCTGATCTTCCATGAGCGTCGCATGACTACGGGATGAGTCCGCCCAAAAACGGCGAAATACCACGAAATCGCTTCCCGGATCGCTCCGGAACCGCGAAACCTGCGATCCGCACGGCGGTCGCGCCGAAAAGGCAAAAGGTCAAGGGGTTATTGCGGGTGTCCAGCTGATTTGCAACATGGATGTCGTAGATGGTTTCCCGAGGCCGTCGCGGTTGGCGCGGGCTCTGTCGTCTCTAGCACGTACTTAGCCGATTTGGTGCGACGTCGGATCGCTGGGAGCCGGTTTGACGATAGCGTTCCCTATAAAGGAAGCATGCGGGTTCCAGGCCCAACCAGGAAATAACGTGACTGGGCTCGGCCATGTCCGAGAGGGCAAAGCGGCACTCGCCGACCAGGTCCGCCCCAAGCTCCCAAAGCTCACAATCCATGGACGACGCGGAGCATGACGTGCTCGCCTACGTGACCTTCCCCAGGAACATCGCGCAAGCTGCACGCGACCACTCGACCAATCCGATCGAGGGCTTCAACGCTTCAACGGCGAGATCAAGCGAAGAACGGAGGTCGTCGGCATCTTCCCCAATGACGACGCAATCGTCCGGCTGGTCGGCGCCATGCTGCTCGAGCAGAACGATGAATGGGCCGTTCAGCGGGCCCGCTACATCACGCTGGAAACGATCAGCCGGGTGAGCGATGATCCGCTGATCAGCGTGCTGGCAGCGGCCCGCTGATCATCTCGGCCTATGCCGGAGAGCACGCGACCAATGCCTTAAGCTACACCACCTGGTGTGACACAACCCGCCCCCACAATGGCCCGGATGATGCGCAGCCCGGTAGCGTCCCTTCTCATCCAGATTGTCGCGCCGCGGCGTAGAAGCCATGGGTCCTCAATGTCCTCCGGAGAACACCAGCGTCTTGAACGGGAGGAGAATTGCCTGGATCCTGAGCACGAGCGCGTGAACGAGACCGACCGCGTCCACGACGTGAAGGAACACCCAATTCATTGTGCTCAACTCCGCCGAGTCGAGTACGTCATGGTTGCTCGTATAGGCATTGGCAAGGCAGCTGCTGCCGGGCGGAACGCCTTCGAAGCCGCCGTCGAAGAGCGGCTCGAGGAAAACCGTTACAGTTCCCGGGGTGGTCACTTGCTGCGGATCGAGGAGCTGGTCAGACGCGCGGACTTGCCCGCTTGCGATCAGATTCTGCACGCTGGTCACGATCATGGGGATAATTTTCATCGGCTTTGAGATGCAGGTGACTTCCGCCACCATCCCGACTTTCATGACTTGCGCCTCGATCTGGTTGAAGCCGGCGACCAGTCCCCAGCGGCCGGCGTCCGCGGGAACGAGCACGCCGGCGGGACGAAGCATAGGATTGACGACGTCCCCCTTCCGAAGCGTGAATTGTTCGAGGATCCCGTCTATGCCTGCGCGTACGGTGGTCTTTTCCAGTTCGACCTGGGCCTGGCCCAGCGAGGCGTTGGCGCTGGCCTTCTGGGCCGGCAGGACGGTCGATATCTGGGTAGCTATAGTCTCTTTGCTTGCGATGGCGGCTGCCACTCCAGCCTCTCTGCCCGCGACCACGTTCTCCAGCTTCTCGATTTCCCGCTGGGCTACCGAAGGAGAGTTGGCCCGCTGGAGTGCGGATTTGGTCTCGAGTTCCTCTACAGCCTGCTGGTACGCGCTCTGAGCCTCCCGGATCTGGGCATCCGAGACCACCAGCTGGGTCTTGGCCAGTTCGATTGCGGCGTCTACTTCCGCCAATCGCTTGTTGGCCGTTTCCAGGGCCGCTTCCTGCTCCGAACTGTCAAGCTTGAAGATGGGCTGACCCGCCTTGACCTTGTCGCGCAGCTCTACATAGACCTCGTCCACGCGTCCCCCGCCCTCCGGCAGCACCGGCACCGTGCGATAAAACGATACCGCGCTGGAGGTGGAAGGATGAAAATAGAGGATCAATGTGAACAGGCATATTGTCAGTACGAGACAGGCCGTAATGCCATACCTCAGCTCGAACCATACGGAGTATATCGTGATCTCTCGGCCCAACCGCTTTCCCTGAACGAACCTGCGGATCAGAAAATCAGGGAAGATGGTGACAATCGAGCACAGGAACAGCTCAATCATGCCCGAGCCCTTTCACTGGATGGTGTGAGCGGCCTGTGGTCCGTCGGGCCTTCCGGCACGATGCGGGCTCCCGCCCCGGGGGAGACGACTGGTGCGGCAAGGGATGCCGGCGGGGCATCCTTGACGGGATCAAGGCTGACGGTGCCAATAGCATCCGGCCTGGGCTGACCGGCGGCGACCCGTAGCGGCTGGGGGATGGTCTCCTCAGGCGCGATGATCGACCTTGGTTCGGCCATTCCGGGGGGCCTCCACCACCGCGCCATCCTTGCAAGCGAGTCGGCTATGGCCGCGAGTGGCGTGGCAAGGTCGGGAATTCGAATGAGGGCAAGAACCAGTGCCGCGACCCAGAATGCAGTGTTGTGCGTGAACAGGGCAAGAAGGCAAAGGACGCCTATAAGCTGAAACTGCAGCTTGTTCTCGCTGCCATGAGCGAGGTGTTCCGGCAGCGCATGGAGCCGAAAGTAGAGAGTGCCAAGGAGAACGACCAGCACGACCAGGAAGATCGCCGACCCGTTGAAGAAGTAGTCGGTCTCGCCGGGAGCCGTGATGAAGGGGGGCAAGTGATGAGGTGCAGCCGGATGCATGCCGTTCGCCATCGCCGCTACTCCTTCAACAAAGGTCGAGGTTGGACCGGACAGCATTGCGCTCCCGGGGTCAAGGTTTGCTTTGGCTTCACGTGGAGATCTCCTCGCCGCCAAGCAGGTGCCGGATGATCTCGTCCTCGAGTTCGGCTATGAGGACGGTGTATTCGGCGATCTCGGCGGTTCGCTTCGGCCGCACTTTTCTGAGCCGGGTGAGCGTCTCGCGGGCCAGCCGATAGTCCTCGCATAAGTCCCGAAGCACTTCGTCCCCGACGGATCGAGCCTTGATCAGTTCGGCAACGTCGACCAGCCGCAGCATTGCGGCCGTCAGCGACATGGACCGTTTGCTGGGGACTTTCATCGGCCCGAACGGGGTTTGGCTCTCGCACAGTTACGACATTTGCAACGTCAGGCGGATGGGACGCAAGTAAGTTACAGTAGGGGAGAACTGACTGGTGCACTTGTGACCCGTGTCTCGCTCACGCTTTCAGCCGGGAGGGACAATAGCTGGGAACCGGTGATTTCCTCAAGCAGCGGATTCGCAGGAGAGCGAAGAGGCTCCCGTGCCTCCTCCATCCAGGCGTTCACCAGCGTATAGGCGACTGCGAGTACGGTCGGGCCGATGAACAGGCCGAGGATCCCAAAAGCAACGAGGCCGCCAATGACTCCGGCCAGAATGAGCAGCAGGGGCAGATCTGCCCCTCGACGGATCAGGACCGGGCGAATGAACTGGTCGATGGTTGCTGCGACGATCGTGAAAACGAGCAGCACCGTGGCCCATAAGGTGTCTCCGGAATAGTACATCCAGATCACCGCGGGGACCAGCACCAGGGCAGGACCGAGCTGGATCAGACACAGGACGAACATCAGGGCCGTCAGGAAGGCGGCGAAAGGCATGCCGGCTATCAACAGCCCGGTGCCGGCGATCAGACTCTGAGCCAATGCCGTGACGACCACGCCGAGGGCGACGCTGCGGATTGCTTGCCCCGCCAGATAGACCGCCGTTTCCCCGCGTTGGCCAGCCAGTCGCCGACCGAACAGGAGGACTGCGTCGGCCGCTTTCTCGCCTTTCGCATACATGATCGTCGCGATGGCCGTCGTGAGCAGGAGCTGCAGCAACATGCCGCCCAGGCTCCCGGCGGCCGAGGCGATCCACTGTGTCAAGGCGCCTGCGTAGGGCTTGAGCCTGGGACCGAGTTCCTCGAGGCCCGACGTTGACAGCCTTGTCCATGCCTCCGCGATACGCCTGCCGACCAGCGGAAGTCCGGCAACCCAGTCAGGAGGAGCCGGTAGAGGCATCGTCAGCGTGGTCTGCACCAGGGGGCCAATCACATCGATGTTGTTGACGACAGTGCTCACAGCTGCCCAGAGCGGCACGATGAGAACGAGGAGCACGGTCACCGTCATGACGAGCACGGCAACGGGCCGGCGATTGCCGGCATGGCGCTGAATGCGCAGCAACAGGGGCCACGTGGCGAGCACCAGTGTGGTCGCCCACAGGATCGACGCAAGGAATGGAAGCAAAATGAACACGCTGGCCACCAGCAGGCCACCGATGAAGAGAACCGTTAGCGTAACCCGACCCAGATCTTCGCGTCGAGGTGCTGGGGCATCCGGGGGAGGGCGTGGATGCGATGAGACAGGGTTATTCAGAGTAGTCATTGGAATTCATGCCTGGTTTGCCGCGGCTTCGTTCATCTTGATCATCTGTTGCGCCGCGGCGGCCCCCTCTGTCCCGCCTTCTACGTGGACGGTGGGCAAAGCGAT
>JAJFBJ010000174.1 GCA_020697375.1 Nitrospira sp.
CTGACCCGGCGTGAACCCGGTCCGGACTGGTTCCCACGGCCCACGGGCCCCGATGCCGCCGTCTTCCGCCTTGGTGATGCGGATCAAGCATTCCTTCGGCACCGTGTTGATCGCGTGGTGATCGATGGCATAGCCCCACTTGAACTTCCAGGCAATCGTATGTTTACCCGGCAATGAGTCGGTTTGATGCATCGGCATGAGCCAGCTCCTGGTAAAGGATTGTTGCGCGCCGTACCGGAAGTTGGATTGATAGCCGGTGTCCACCGCAATGGCGCGTCCGTCCGGCCGCGTCTCGTGGCCCTTCACTGACTTGGCCGTCGATACGTATGGCGCATGTTTCGCCATCGTCACGTGGTACGGATAGGATGGATTATACTTGGCGCGAATCATCAACCGCGCCACTTTATAAAACGGATCCGAAGGTTTCCAGCCGCGATAGGGCCGGTCCACCGGGTTGCCGTCGACATAACAATAATCGCCGTCGTTGATGCCGCGGTCTTTCGCCGCTTGCGGGTTGATATGGATTTGATGTTCGCCGACACCCGGTGTCCGTTTGTCCATCCGGTACGGATCACCGAAGTTCGACTCGTAAATCTGCACCCAGTCGTTCACCGACCATTGGCTGTGCACCCGGTGCCGGGTCTTGGGCGTCACGCAGTAAAACTGGTAGCCCTTCTCCCATAGCGGGTTCGGGTGCTGTTTGATTTCCTGCCACGGCAATTTGATGTTGCGCACCGTCTTGTCGTCATGGTGCTGCGCCGTGACGGGAATGCCATAATCCTCCGGCCGCACATAGGGATTGGTCGTCATGATGGCATTCGGCAGATACGGCGTACATTCCGGGCCTTCCCGATGCGAGATTAAGTTTTCCCCGTATTCGATGGCCTCCGGCTCGGTTCGGTAGGTTTCAAGCCGGCCGGATCTCGTCCAGTGAGGCTTGGACTCGTTGGTCTCCTCCCAGAGCGGATGGCGCGGATAGGTCCGGCACATGACCATCCAGCCCTTTTCCGATTTCAGCATGACGTCGGCGCTGTAGCCGAAGAACGTGCTCGATGCATCGAGAATGCGTTGCACGTAAATATCCACACGGTTCTGATACACAAATCTGTACGTATCGGCCATCCGCTGCTCACCGGTGATCTCCTTGAGCTTCGCGGCCACGCCGGAAAAGCTGTCGAGATCGTTTCTGGTGTCATACAGCGGCCGGATGCCGCCCTTCCAGATCTGCACCCATGGATTGGAGACCGTGGCCGTCATTTCCGGATAGGTGAACTCCATCCAGGAATTCACCGCAAAGGCCACGTCCGCATGGTTGACGTCCGAGGTCATCTCGATATCCTGCGTGACCAGCATCTCGATGTTTGGATCGACGTTTTTCACCATGTCATAGTGGTGCTTGGCGTTGTTGAGGATATTGACGTTCACCACCCAGCGGACTTTGCTGGGGCTCGGCATATGGGTTTTACCGGTGAACACCTTGCGTCCGTACTTGGGCGTGTTGATGATCAAAGCATTGTCGCCGTGGTTCCAATACCCCGGCTCTTCACCGTAATAATATTTCCGATATTTGATTTCCTTGCCATGGGAGTCCTGATTGAGATTCAGATTCCAGGGATCTTCTCCGAGATACACGCTGGCGCCGGCGCCGGACCAGGGCGCGGCTTGCCAAATGCCGACCTTGTAGTTACCCGACCAAGTGTGACAGCCCGTGCCGAACTTCCCGATATTACCCGTCAGCATCATCACCAGCGCCGCCGCGCGTCCCATCGAAGTCATATGGAAATAGTGACAGACGCCTTCACCGTTATGGATGGCTGCCGGCTTCACCGTGCCGGAATCCCGCGCCCAACGAACGAGGAGGTCCTTCGGAGAACGATTGACCTGATGCACCGTATCCAGGTCGTAATCCTGCAGGTGAATCGTATACATCTGGTAAATCGGCATGACGTCGACTTCGCGTCCGTTGAGCAATTTCACCCGATAGGTGCCGTTCAAGGCCGGATCGATGCCGCTCTGGGCCATGTGATAACCGACCTGCTCCCGGTGCAGAGGAACGGGTTTTCCCTTCGCCAGATCCCAGACCATCATGCCGCCGAGTCGCTGGATGTTCTCCTTCGTGAGGCCCTGCACTTTGCCCGAGTACGACTTGGTGAAATCCGGCAACTGGTAGTCCTTCACCACCTCGTGCGGATCCAGATATTGCAGTGTGTCCGACCTGACCAATAGGGGCATATCGGTAAATTCCTTGATGAAATTCATGTCCTGAAAGTTTTCATCGAGGATGATTTTGCAGGCCCCCAGAAACAGGGCGCCGTCTGTTTCCGGCCGGACCGGGATCCAGTAATCCGCGCGGCTGGCGGTCGGATTGTATTCCGGAGTGATCACTACGAGGCGCGCACCGCGCTCCATGCTTTCGAGTTTCCAGTGCGCTTCCGGCATCTTGTTCTCGACGAAGTTCTTGCCCCAGCTGGTATTGAGCTTGGTGAAGCGCATGTCGGAGAGGTCGACGTCGCAGTTCTGGGTTCCATTCCACCAAGGCTGAGAGGGGTCTTGATCGCCATGCCACGTATAGTTGTTCCAGTAGCGTCCGCCTTGCGCCTGATCAGGATTCACTTTGCGGATCCAGCTGTCCAACAACGGCAACACACAATTGTTGAACCGGGTATTCGCATGTTTCCCCATCATGCCGAGAATCGGCATGCCGGCGCGATGCTTGAACGTCCGTACCCCCGCGCCCTTCATCATCTCGATCATTTCCGGCGCATACCCCTGCTCTCGCAGTCGACGCGCCCCCGCTTCACCGCTGTAGCGGGTCGAGATGACAACCAGCCCTTTGGCCACATACGTAAAGGCCGTATCCCAGGACACCCGGACCATATCGTCCAGGAACCGGGCGTCGAACTTGTATTTACGCTTGTTGTCCGCCGTCAGCTCCGGCGAGCCCTCGTCCATCCACTGTTTCCAGCCCTTCCGCATCAACGGACCCTTCAAGCGATAGGGTCCATACACGCGACGATGGAACGTGAAGCCCTTCAAGCACATGCGCGGATTGTGCGCAAACGTGCCGCGGTTGCCGTAGAGATCCTCGTAGGTTTGATGGTCGTAGTTCTGCTCGACCCGCATCACGACGCCGTTCCGGACAAACGCCCGGATGCGGCAGGCATGGGTATCATTCGGCGAGCAACACCAGGTAAACGACGAGTCATACCGATACTGATCGTGATAGACCCGCTCCCACGACCGATCCGGGTACTCGCCCAACGGATTGTCGACCTCGACGACAGGTTGCAGCGCGGTCAACGCCAGGGCCTTGTCGGCAATGGCTGCCACCGCGACTGTCCCCGCCGAGACCTTCAAGAACTGCCTGCGGGATAACTGCATCATGAATACCTCCTCATATGAAGACAGGACAGGCTATCGGCGCCACACTCCATGGCGCCGCACAGAACGTCACCAATGACCGGACTAGGCCGGTGAGAACGACCCCTCCTTCCCGATGCGCGATTCCCCTGTCGCAGGAGCGGCCGATGGCATAACGATGCAACGGCGCGCAGTTCTCTGCGCGAAAAACCACATTCCGCGGTTAAAAGAGTAAGTAAGGTAAAAATCACGACGACCCCTTGTGCACCACACATGCCACAGAGACAGTGTTCGACAGGCCGTCTATGTCATTGAAATAACGGAGGGTAAAAACGAGTGAGGGATTTATTCCGCGGGAGAGGCGAAGTGCCCGCGAAGAGACGTGGTGGGAGACCACGATCCCACCACGATCTATCGTGGGCCCAGGCTGATCAGTGGTCAAGAAACCAAGATGGCGGAGTGAGGACTTACATGCGAGACGGGCGGCGAATGCCGAGCTTCTGCAAGCGGCTGCGGAGCGTGCTCGGCGCCAGACCCAATCGCTCCGCGGCTCCGCCGGCTCCTTCTATGCGCCAGTCGAGCAACGTGAGCGCTTGCAGGATGTGGTGCCGCTCTTCCTCCTGCAGCGTTCGTCGTGGGCTCGATTCGGTCGATGCGCGCACATTCACCATAGACGGATCGATTCGTAAGAACCGATCGTGGCACAGGATCAGTCCGCGCTCGATGATATTCTCAAGCTCCCGTACGTTTCCCGGCCAAACATACTGCACCAACCGCTCCATCGATGGCTCATCGAAGTCTTCACAGGAACGCTTCATCCGCTGGGCATGAACCCGCAAGAAATGCCGGGCGAGGATGGGAATGTCCTCAGGACGCTCTCTCAACGGAGGCATGTGGATGGGAAACACGTTCAGGCGATAGTATAAATCGCTGCGGAACCGGCCCTGGAGAATAGCCTTGTGCAAGTCAGCGTTCGTCGCCGCAATCACTCGAACATCCACGGGAATGGCCTTCGCGCCTCCAACCCGATCGACCAGACCATCCTGAAGCACCCGCAAGAGCTTCGCTTGTGCATCAAGCGGCATTTCGCCGATCTCATCCAAAAACAACGTGCCGCCATCGGCGAGTTCAAATCGGCCGATACGTTGGTGGTCGGCTCCGGTAAAGGCGCCTCGTTCATGGCCGAACAACTCACTTTCAATCAGTCCAGCGGGCAGCGCGGCGCAGTTCAGCCGCACAAAGGCTCGGTCGCGCCGCAGGCTCCGTTCATGAATGGCCCGCGCCAGCACTTCCTTGCCGGTGCCGGTTTCGCCGGTGATCGTGACCGTCGCTGTCGTCGGCGCCGCCTGCCGCGCGAGCGTCAGCACCTGTTCGAATGCCTGGCTCCGCCCCACGACGATGCCGAAATCCTGGCTCGCCTTCAGCTCCTCGGCCAAATAGACATTTTCCCGCGCCAGTTGTTCCCGCAGACGGTTGATTTCTTCGTAGGCGTTGACGTGGGCGATGGCAAAGCCGATCTGGGTGGCCACCTGCTGGAGAAAGTCCACATCGTCCGGATCGGGATGACCCGCCTCGATACTGCCGATGTTCAAGGTGCCGAGGCAGGCCTCCTGGACGACCATGGGAAGGTTGATCATGCGGCCAAGACCCTCCTGCAGGTAGCTCTCATCCTCGATGAACAGCCGCTCCTCCCGCAGATGAGGCCGCACATGCACCCGATGATGATCGTAGACCCACCCCACCGCGCTGTGCGCGCGAGGAATCATCGCGTCGCGTCGAAGCACGACTTTCGGCAGATTCGTTTCCACCGCATAAAAGCGGAACGCGTCCGACTGCAAATCGTACACGGTGATGCCGGCTCGTTCCCAACGGACCACCTTCGTTAACTGCTCCGTGATGGCGCGGAACAGGCTTTGCCGGTTGCGCTGGGAATTCAGCACGTTGGTGACAGACAGCAAGGTGCGATAGTTGAGCGCCACGTTCTGCACGGCCGGCTTCTCCCGCCCACGGCATGGGCTCTCTAGGAATGGCTCTGTCGTGATGCGCTGGAGCGAGACGCCATCAGGAAGAGGCGACAAAAAACACGGAACCTCGCGGATGCCTCGATTGCCGGTGTTGCTTGGGGCGCTGCCGGCATCATAGGCTGGGGGGATTCCCTATTCCAGTCGGTTCCCCAATCTTCATCAAAAAATAATGTGCCGCCGGCAGCCTGTTCAACCTGGCAGGGCGGGGGGGTCTGCCTCTCACATGCGGCAGCGCGATTAATGCCGGCCGCCGCCCAATGCACGTCTGCCCTCCTCCATTTCAAGCCCCGATCTCATTCGCGAGGGACCGCGTCCGGCTTCAGGGCCCAGCGAGCTTGAGCCGGG
>JAJFBJ010000050.1 GCA_020697375.1 Nitrospira sp.
GATGTAATAGAGGTCGTGCTCGATCCGTTTTTCGAGCGACGTATTGCCGCGCCAGCCGTTAATTTGCGCCCAGCCGGTGATGCCGGCTTTCATCTTGTGGCGCAGCATGTACTGCGGCAGCGTTTCGCGGAAACGGGCGATGAACTCCGGCCGTTCCGGCCTCGGACCGACGATGCTCATTTCTCCACGCAACACGTTCCAGAATTGCGGAAGTTCGTCCAAGCTCGTTCGGCGCAGAAATGCCCCGATCGGCGTCCGGCGGTCGTCGTTGGGCTGGGTCCAGACCGGACCGGTTTCAGACTCCGCGTCAGGTTTCATGGACCGAAACTTCAACATTTCAAACGCCTGCCCGTCGAGCCCCATACGGAGCTGGCGGAAGAAGATCGGGCCGGGAGATGTCAATTTAACAAGCAGCGCCACCGTGACCAGAAGCGGAGCGAAGAGGACCAGAGCAGCCGATGCGCCGACCACATCCATGGAGCGCTTGATCACCAGGTTCCACCCGTGCAACGGCGACCCCTGAAGCGTGATCAGCGGAAGCCCCTCGAACATCTCGGCTTCCGCCCGCAAACTCGTGAACTCACACATGGCCGGCAAGGCCTTGACCTCCACCATGGTGGTGGACAGGATGCCGAACATTTTCTCGACCCATCGCTCATCCTCGGGAGGGAGACAGATAAACACGATGTCGATTCCTGATTGCACCAGCTCTTGAAGGTCATCATACCGCCCCAGGACCGGGACGTTATGAATCCGTTCTCCCACGTTCCGAGGATCCGCGCTCAAGAATCCAAGCACGCGGACGCCCAGTTCCGGATGATGTTCCAGCGCATCCACCACACGGCGTCCCAATCGACTGGCGCCGATCACCAGCGCATGCCGCTGGTTGTAGCCGTGCCGACGAAAGAATCGGAGCACCTCTCTGAAGAGAACCCGCGAGAAGCCCAATACGACGAGATTCAATAACCAGAAAAAGAGCAGCACCAGTCGAGAGTATTCGTACTGTCGCAAAAAAAACGTCAATGCGACGAGAATCAGCACCGAGAGAGTATTGGCCTTCGCCACATCCAGAAACTCAGCTAAACGAGTGCCCATGCGCCGGGGCCGGTACAGGTCGAACGCTTGGAACGACATGCCCCACACCGCGATGATCGGCACGAGCAGCACCAGATACATCCGTAGAGGAGGAATACCTTTCGTCGCGGGCTCGACGATTTCTGAGAACCGAAGGTAGTAGGCGCCGATCCAGCAGGCGCAAATCAGCCCGAGGTCCACACAGAACAGCAGGCTCTTGAGAAATTGGGAGTGGCGTTTGAGCATGACCCCCTTACGAAGCGGAGCTCGTCAAAGCCGCGAGAGCGAGGGCCTTCACCCGTTCCTTGAACAGTGCTCGATCAAACCCGGCGACATGGCTCCGAATGGCACCGGGATCGAACGACGCTCGGCTGTGCTCGAACCGGTCCATGGCCTGAACCAGGGAGTCGGCGGATTGTTCGCCAAAAAATACACCGGTGACGACCCTGTCCGCGATTCTCGTGGAGTCGGATCGGTGTCCTGCCCCCGTGATGTCGTCGGATATCGACAACGGCAACACGGTTTCTAATACCCCGCCTCGGCCGAAGGCAATCACGGGTTTGCCGCAAGCCATGGCTTCAAGCGGGACGATACCAAAATCTTCCTCGCCGGGAAAGAGCAACGCCCGGCAGCGCGCGTAATGGTCGCGCACCACGTCGTCCGGCTGCCAGCCGAGAAATTCCACCGTCGGGCCGGCAAGTGTTCGCAATCTCGGTTCCTCCTGTCCCTTGCCGATGATCTTCAGGCGTCGTTTCATAACATTGCATGCCTGAATGGCCAGATCAACCCGTTTATAGGGCGCAAAGGCGGTGACCATGAGATAGAAATCTTCGGACTTCTCCGATACGTGAAACGTCTGCCAGTCCACCGGAGGATGCAGAACGGAGGCCGGCCGATTGTAATACCGCCGCACCTTGGCGGCGATGTTATGAGAATTGGCCACAAACTGATCCACACGAGCGGCGGACGCCACATCCCAGGCCTGCAGTCGAGTCCGGAACAGCTCCATGCCCAACCGCGCCACAGTTCCGGATCGTCCGCCACGAGCATAGTTGTCGAATTGGTCCCACACATACCGCATGGGCGTGTGGATGTAGCACAGATGCTTGGCTCCTGCAGGTGAGCGGATGCCTTTCGCCACACAATGGCTCGAACTCAGGACCAGGTCGTAGGGATCCAATTGGAACCGCTCGATGGCATGGGGAAATAACGGCAAATAATACCGATACCACTGCTTGGCCCATGGCATGGATTGAATATAACTGGTCCTGATCCGGTGACGCGCGATCGTCGGCGACACCGTCCCTCTGATGTGCAACAGGGTGTAGATGTCCGCATCCGGAAACAATTCACAAAACGCTTCCAGACAGCGCTCGCCACCCCGCATTCCAGTCAGCCAGTCGTGAATGATGGCAACTCGCGTACGACCTGATCGCATTTAATTCGTAGCTACCCAGAGCCCCCGTGGCTATCCAGTTGAATTCCTTCTCCACCTCGCTGGAGACCATGTTTCGATCTGTCCCTCGTCATTTCGTAAATCTCTTCAAGCCTGTCTACGTGGGACTCAAGATGCTCTGGCGAAGACCAATATCGATCATATGCTGCACGTCCCATGCGTCGAGCAGTATCATCGTCACGCATAAGCCGCATCTTCGCCGCAAGATCCTCCAGATCGCCTCCTTTGAAGCATAGTCCTGTCACGCCATCCACGACGCTCTCGCTGGCCGCGGATGTATCAGCAACAATCGCAGGAATTCCCAATGCGGCAGCCTCTACAACGGCCAGGCCTTGCGTCTCATAACAGAGCGAAGGCGCCACTAACACACGCCCATTCGACAAGGCATGGATCAATTCCAGCCGGTCACACCATCCGGTGATCACCGCGGACGGAGATTCTTTCTCAATAGATTCTCGGCACTCACCATCCCCCACAAATGTCACCGGACAACCAACCTGATGTCCCGCACGTGCCAGCAAGAGACACCCCTTCTCGATTGCCAATCTGCCCAGAAAAATATAGGCCGGATTGGCCTCGACGGTGACCGGCTCACGTTTTGGCATATCGATTGGATTTCGCACCAAATAAGTAGTCGAACTGGGAGGCAGGGTCTTCTGCAGCAAGCCTCGGCACAACTCTGAAGGAACAATAAACTGGTGGATACCGCCTGGCAAACGCCCCATTCGCTGCTGCACGATCTGACGGGCCACTCGCCAGAGTTTATGCGCGAAATTTCGCTTATCACAGGCGCTCGCAATACAGGCGAAAGAGAGGGGGCGGAGATGACAGGCTTCCGCTTTGGGGTAGTGGAAGAACGCCCCGTTCGGGCAAGCTGAAAAGTAATCATGTAGCGTGCACACGACGCTGAAGCCACGAACCACAGCCTGACGCACAACGCTCGCAGACAAAGCCTTTGTCCATCCATGAATATGGATGATGGTCGCAGCCGGGTCGAGCTGACGCAGGAGACGAGCCATTTCTCGTGAGGCACGGAGATTCCATATTCCCTGAACAAATGCACGAAGGCGATTGGGATCTTCCACGATTTCATGCTGTCCCAGACAGATGGTAGAAAGATTAGGTTGATGCAGGTCGGTTGATGCCGGACCGACCGCAGCAAATAAGATGACGTTGTATTCTCTTGCAGCAAGTGCCTTCGCACTCACTAAGGCCACTTGTGCCGACCCGCCGTTCACATAGGCAAAGTCGTTGACGACGACGATAGTTACATCACGCGGGTGCATAAAAGCCGACCAATAGCATTACCGCCACTCCACCCAAAGCCCTAGCTCCCCTCGACCTCGTTCAGAAATTGTTCCTAACGTCCCCTCAACCCGAGTGCCCATCGCCTGAATTCTCCGATCGGCGCCGCCCTACTAAACCGCACCAAGTTCCAGGCACAGAGTCCGACCAGACATGCCGTGAACACTGCTTTACTCCAAACATGTGACCGATCCATTCGTGCATCAAGCAGACGATAGGCATAGCCGCACGACCACCTCGGCACAGCATATCCATAATTGGACTTCAACATCCTGACAGTTTCTGCGTAAGTTGCAGCACGGTCTTTCACAGTTTTGCAGTCTTTGTGCAGTCGAACACTAGCCATCGGGATTGGCACATACTGGAGCCGATACCGCTTCGAGATCCTAATCCATAGATCATAGTCCATACAGTATCGGAGTGATTCCCGGATAAATCCAATCTGCTCGATGACTGATCGTCGCACAAAAGTCGCTGGTTGAGGGATAAAACAGGTCTCCTTGAGGCGATCCTTCGAGAAGGGTTCGGAGGGAAACCGCCCCATCGCTCTCCCCTCTTCTGATATGTGAAGACCATCGCCATAGACGAGGCCGACGTCTGGGTGACTCTGTAAATAAGCAACTGCCTTCGAGATCGCACCTGGCATGTAGAAATCATCTGAGTTCAGCCAGGCCAGGATTTCTCCCCTTGCTCTTTTCCACCCTTTATTGATCGCCTCCGATTGGCCCCTATCTGGTTCAGAGATCCAGGAGACTCTGCTCCCGTAACTTTTCAATATCGACACCGTATCGTCCGTGGATCCGCCATCGATGACGATGTATTCGATCGCCGGATAGTCTTGCGACAGCACACTATCTATGGTCTCCCGTATGAAGCGGCCCTGATTGTATGATGGGGTGACGACGGTGACCGTTGGGAAAGGCTCTTGACTGGACATTCTCGCGGAACGGGAATCTTCTTGGCCGGACGTCGTCACGCTAAATCCAATCTCAAACTTGCTTGAGCAACATGATAATCGAGGCGAGCTACACAACACCCGGCAAATTGACCACGTATCCTCCAGTCGATCAGCAAGCACCGAAGCGATTGCGGCCCAGGAAAAACCGCTTAATGTGCCAACGACGTCAGCACCGCTGCAGCCGACGACTGTCTTGAGCCTTCAGCTTCTGAATGGAGCCGTGCGGTGCGATCGTAGTTATGCCTCCTGCTTGAAGTCTTCATCAAGCTATTCACTGTCTGATGTGCGATCGCAAATGGACTGACGTTGCCTAGCCTCCAACAAGTAGAAACCACTTCATGATGACTGGCGACACGCGTGTTCACCTGGAACGGCAACCCATGGCGACCCACAATCAGGAGAATTTAGCATGGTGGCACATTGTGGGGCTCCGTGGTACGCGTTACGGTATGCAGCTGCAGCTCCACGGCATACCACACGTCATCGACCGAGACATTCGCAATACATGGGACAGCTTCATTAGCTCTGACATCATAGATACATTGCCAATTGCAATGAAAACAGTCCATTTTGTGAGTCACTGGGATCGGCATCGCTCGCAAGGAGACACCCTCAGTTTCGTAGGGCACGAATCGACCATAATGCCCGCCGCCAACAACACAGACGACCGGACAATTTGTGGCCGCAGCCAAATGAACGGCGCCGGTATCATTGGACACAACTAGTCTCGCATGCGCAAGGGTGGCTGCAAGCTCTTCCAACGATGTGCGGCCGGTCCAGTCCTCTGTTGGAATGTTCAAGCGAGAGACGATTTCACCGTTGCGCTCTCGATCTTCATTTCCGCCACACACAACCACCAACCAACCCGTCGCCCGATGGATACGCTGAGACAATTCGACAAAGCATTCCTTTGGCCACCGCTTGCCATACCAACTGGCTCCCGGAAATATAACGAAGTAGTCCTTTCCTGAATCAGCGCCATGACCACGTGGAGGCTCTTGCGTCACCGACAACTGAGGAACGTTTGCTTTGAAATCAACACAACCCAGCCTTCTCACAAAGTAGGCATTCCGCGTCAACTCCATGCACTGCTGTGCCGATGCCGGAATCAATCGCGTGTACCACCGATCACTGAGTTGCTGCTGCCAGCGTCGCATGTTCGACAAATCGCCCGAATAACCGATCCGTTCCAATGCACCGGAAACATGCACAATTGCATCGCTGTAGAGGAAATCTCTGGAATAGGTAGGATGGATCACACTTTCAAATCCACGCTTTCGAATGCTACTGAGTATCTTCCATCGATAAAGCAAGCTTCCTGTGAGCTTATCTCTGCTCAACCTGATTACCTCGTCGAAGAGCCCACTGCTTTCCGCAAGATCCGCCCAAACGGTATTGGCTATCAGCGTAACTCGATAGGCAGGTCGTGGATACTTGGCGCACAGCGCCGAGGCCGCGTCTAACCACAAGACAAAGTCTCCGATGGCATCCATACGGATAATAGCAAGGGTTCGGGGGGTGATCGTGCGCCGCCGCATCCGCACAACGTAATCCTCGACTAACAACAACCATCGAAATATGACACCTGAAATTCGCCCAGCCTTGAGAGTCATCATACGTATTGTGACAGCCACGTCTGCACGTCTTCCTTTGGGTCACTCGTCCGTTCCGCAATTGAACAACAACACCATCAATACCTCATCATAACGCAGTGGCCGCCCAGCAGTTAAAATGGGTTGTACTTCACCTGCACATATAGCCTCGACTGAGCAACCTTCAACATCGATTTATCACCTGAAACAGATCCACTGGCTCATGCTTAGGGGTTGCCTTCATTCGCCGATTGTTCTGAGCGATTTAACGGAACCTGACACCCTTTGCCCATGATTTGGCAATAGTCATCTTCAAGAAGCGATCTTCTTTTCAGTAGCATCGATACAATCGAAGCGACTCGCGAATTCGCGAGAAAGCGAAACACTTTCGGCGAGAGCTGCTTAGCAGTTAGCAGGTGGATAAAAGATCCATTGGTGTAGAGATTCAGACCGGTTCGTTTAGAAATGGCGCGCAACGAATCGACCGTATAAAATGATACGTGCTGACCGTGGTCCAGACCATAGTACCACCACTCAATTGGCGCCGGGTTGCCCAACGGAACGATCTCGGTTGTGAATAGGATGCTGGAAGATAGCGCAAGCATTTCTTCAATGCCTTCAAGCGGTCGATGCAAGTGCTCGAAGACCTCAAATGCCGTCAGAACCTCGTATCGATTACCGCGCAAGGGGACATCAAAGTGTGTCGCAAAAAGGTTCTCACAAAACTTGTCGTATCGATAGAAATCCAATCCGCGATCGCGCATCAACCGCACGAAGAGTCCATATCCTCCGCCATAATCTACAAAATTTCCGTTCCGGTTAAACAGGCTGGAGATAATGCTACTTGCTATGCGTGATAGGGCAAGATTCCTCGCCACCAAGCCTATGTCTGACTTCGCAATAGGTGATGAGTAGGCCTCTTCCAACCAATACGGCTCTTCTGTCTCAATAAACCCGCAGGCAGTGCATCGAAAATACCTGATGTCATATTTCTCAAGCATGCGACCGTAGCCGAAAGGTACATTGGGCATTCCACACACATTACAAACCATGTGCGACACGCCATAATTTGGCCAAAGCCCTATACGCGAGTGGCCGGATGCCATAATGCCTTCGGTCCGTATATGCATCCGCACCGCTGTTCCGCTCAATGCATGGCGGGTGCCTCAAAGGAAACTGGAGGGCCCCGAGATCCATACCTGCGAATTCATTGACGCTGCTCAAATGAGTTGCATCGCTTCCGAAACCAATATTCGAAATAAGATTTGCTTCGGGTAAAATCGTCAATGCCCCTCGTCTCCAGCACGCAAACGTCCATTGATAGTCCCAGGTATTAATTTCACCTGAATGAACCCGATCAAATATGCCTCGCCAATATTCTCCAACCCTCCTAT
Organism: Nitrospira sp.; assembly: GCA_020697375.1. The sequence goes on from JAJFBJ010000050.1 coordinate 7,780, forward strand.
CTCCTATCCAGGTTTCCAGCCATTCCCCGCGCCGCAACTCGGGCCATGAGCTGATCCCTACATCATAACGTCTCCACGCTCGACGCCATGATGCCCAACCCCATATATGGTTATACCGAGAAAAATAATAGCTATATTCTGATCGCCTCCGACCAAACTGGAAGTTCACACCGCTGATTTGCGCAATACGCTCTTCATTTTTGTACTTCTTCAGTAGCTCTTCACAGTAACGGAAGAAACTCGGATGCGGCAAACAGTCATCCTCCAGAACAATCGCTTCCTCAACGGTATTAAATACCCAGTCAAGCCCGCTCGACACACGACGCTTGCATCCAAGGTTGACCTCGGAATAGTTCGTCAGCACCTCGCAATCCCAATCTACTCGCTCAATGACAGCGCGTGCCGCCGCGCACCGCGTTGCCTCACCGGACCGATTAGGCCGGGGACCGTCGCCCACCACGAGAAGTTTCGATGGCCGAACCTTGGCAATTTCCTCAAAAACCTGCCTCGTGGTATCCGGTCGATTAAATATCACGAACGCAACGGGTGTATCGAGCTTCCATTCCGTCATATCGTCAACTTCACACGTACTGTCTGACTACAAGGGCACTCGCAGCCCATCGTACCATGCTGAAACGCTCCATACCCTCTGAACCTCTCGATAATCCCGCACAAGACTGACATGATGTTCCCTGTTCTCAAAGCATGCGGTAACTCTGGAAGCTGAAGCCGTGATCGCTCCGTAAGACCGAACTCCGATGGGCTGTAGCATGCCAAACCAATGCAGGCGGCCGCTTCGAGCATCCGTTCAGCCTTCAGCGCCTAACCTGCCCAAGCGAATTCGACCAAGCAGGTCACTGATCATGGGGGATTAAGGCCGCCCCCAATTCAGCGTGAACACGGACCACTTCCTTCACCCACCGATGGTGAGAAAATAATTGTTGGTAGCGGGATCGAGACGACTCGCCGAACTTCTTGGCAAGCGCGTGATCTTGGATAAGCATGAACAACTTCTGGGCCATACCCTCCTCGTCAGTCACCGGCACGACAAAGCCGGTCTCTCCATCGACCACAGACTCCGGCAAACCGCCAATATCCGACACGACCGCAGGAATACCGAACTGCATGGCATCTAGCACCGAGATACCGTGGCTCTCCACAAGACTTGGCTGAAAATAGAGAGACGCACGCCGATACAACCCGCCGACATCTTCCTGGAAGCCGAGAAATTGAACATTTTCGCCAAGACCAGAATTGCGAGCAAGTTCTCTGTACTGTTCTAATAGGTCTCCGTCACCCGCCCAAATAAATGAACAACCAAGACCAGCCCCAGCAGCCGCATGAATCACCCGCTTCGCCACGCGAAACCACCCAGCAGGATTCTTATGCTGGGCTACATGTCCCAGCGTTAACACGATCACTCTCTGTCGGTCGTCAGCCGCATCCGCCATAATCGCTTTTTTACGGTCAACGTATCCACTATTGTAAATAACACACACCGTACCCTCTCGCACTGTACCGCCGAACCATACCCTTTTAATACACTCGGAAGAGAACCGGGAGACTGTCACGATGCGTTTCCTGTCCGACGAGAACAGGCTCCGAAACAAAAACTGCTTCAGCCTCTTAGGCCACTTCACCACTCTACCGAGTTCAGGATATGTGTGGGCGACGTAAAGAAATCGTCCCGGTACTGCGGCGAGTCCCAAGAATTGTCCCGGCGTGCCATTCGAAACAACTACCATGTCGGCCTTATGGCGCCTCAAGAAACCGTAATAGCAATAGAGGTCAAACATCTCGGAACAGGGGAAATGATTCCATACGCTACCCAAACCCTTCGGGCGCTCCGGAAACAGGCAGACGCGCGTCTCCATTTTTTCGAGAAATACTTGCATGCGGGGGTCTACCTGCACCGTCGTCAACCCGACCACCACTTCCAATCCGGAAGAGCGGTACAGTTCAATCAACCGCGTAAAGAACGTACGGGTTCCTCCAAAAGAACTAAACTCTGCAATCACAAGAATCTTAAACAAGGGATAATCGACTCGTCTGTCCGGTCCAATTAAGAGACATACTTCCCGCATGGACGCAATTACAGCGTCACGGTAATGCCCTCAAGCCACAATCTACTTCCGGCCACTTCTTCCCTCTGCTCCACGCATCGCTCCCATGCCACAGGTTATCCAGAAACGCACCATTCCCCTGGTAGACATGCGCCACTCACCGGCTAACGGAGAATCCCAGAACTGCCGCCATGCAAAAAACCCATGCCGTGACGCCATGCGGCATATACCGTACCAACGTTCCGCCAAGACGTTTTTGAATGCTTTCTCCGGATATACCTTTGCGCGTGCATTGGCGTCGGCCAATCGATGCAACCATCCCGCAGATGCGTTAACAAAATTCCGATCTCCGAGAAAATGAAATTTCACGCCAATAGTCGTATGAAGCTCTCTTTCGGCTTCACTTGGCTGAATGCCAAGCTTCATCAGTTGCCGTTCCTGGATCTCCCATACAGCGCATCCCCCCATGAGCGGATTGACATTGGAAATTTGATCCGCATGCACTCGGTAAAACGTCAGGACCTTCGGAATGTTGGCCACTTCAGCGTACTGCGACACTCGCTCCCACATGTCATAATCTTCTGCGAGAGGGAACCGATCATCGAAACGAAGTCCGAACCTCATCAATACCGCACGACGAACCATAGCCGCAGAAGTGGCAATCGGGTCGTCGAACAACATTCGTGAGCGGAGCACACCCGCTTCCGTTGGATATCGCCACACTTCGCCGGTCTTATTTCCGATCGTTTTGACCCAACTACCACATAACGCCACAGACTGGTGCGTGTCGAGGAATTCGACCTGCTCGGCTAACCGCGTCGGCGCGCTCACGTCGTCGCAATCCAACCAGGCCAGATACTCACCGACGGCCTCAGACAGTCCGACATTTCTGACTTTAGCAAGTCCAAGATTCATACGGTTCTGGATCAGTCGTATCCGTGGGTTCCGATAGGCTCGAATGATCTCCGCGCTTGCATCAGTCGACGCATCATTGATGATAAGGAGCTCATAGTCAGAAAAATCCTGCCCGAGCACACTATCAACCGCCTCACGGAGGTAACGCTCGCCGTTGTAGACAGGCATGACAACGCTGACCTTCGGTCGATTCACGATTCTACGCCCTCGCCTCATCCTGTCGTCTGACCAACTGAAACGGCACTTCCTGATGGGTCGATTCGGGGCGCGTACCTCGCAACGCTCGATAGTCCATGCACATCCCCTGCTGCCACGCCTCCAACAGGGTTTCCTGATGAAGGCCTCCGAACCGATTCGGAAACTCGTCTTGCACTCTGTTACAAGGAATATTGACAATAATGGGATTGCGATAGCAAACACCCTCGCGCCGCGAGAACAGTTTGTTGAACACCTGCAGACAAGATTCGAGAGAATTTGGTGATTGGAATGAAATGACGCTCGCCATAGCGGATATTTCATTGGTATCGAACAGATGACCATCCAAGGAAATTGGATACCCCCACTCCAACTGTCCTTTCTCCCATCGCCATCGCAACTTGTCCTTTCCCTGGACATCAGCATACGGCAGCCATGGAGGCAAGCCTTGATGTTTCGATACGACATAGCTCTTTGATAGGCAAGCTCCCAACCGCAAACTGGCAACCTGTCTTGCAGGGTCTACCCTGGCGAAGTCCGCTAGATCAACTCGGTCGATGAATAGGTCATCGTCGACAAGAAAGAACATCTTGTCGGACTTCACACCATCAAGTATTTCGAGTGTTTGCTCGCCAAAGGTAACCGATGTTCGTTGTCTCACAAACCTTACAGCACGTGACGCGAACAATGCCGAGACCTGCTCGTAAGCCGCCTGATGCTGCCCATTCGAAAAAAAATAGAGAACTGTGACTGGGACGGGAGGCTGGGCACACTCAAAGTACGAGGACAGGAGAGCATGTAACTGAAGTGCACGGTCTTTGCTGAACACGATGCATTCCGCTGCGAACTGCGTGCCCCGTGGACTGAGCCTTGTCTCCGCCTCATACAGGGAGATGAGCGCTTCCAACTCCTTTTCGACCGCCTCTAATTGCCGCCCATCGACGGCATCCCGCCACACCATGCATCCTAACTTCCGTCGAATCGCCGCGATTATGATGTCGAGAAAACTTGGACCTGCTTTCTTAAGCACATCCACAATCTGCATATCCATCGCCTACTCCAATGTGTTCACCGGCGCGCCCCAATAGTTTGACTTGATCTCCGCATGGCCTGGCCGGTCCCATCACCCAATATAGCGATATTCATTCTTGGTCGAATGATGGAACCGTCTCATCACGCCCTTTCCATATAGAACTACCGCCTTCTTTCCCAAAGCCGCACACAAAGTGGCTGTCCCGGTTGTCAGGCAATACACCCTACCTACCGAATGGAGAATGTCACAGAACTGCTCCAGCGACGTCGCACTGAGCCATGCCCCAAACCGGCCAATTGGCAAAGATGTATGGCGCGGCTCCATTTGAAAATCGACACCTATATGGTACCGACGAAAAAACGCCTCAATCTGTCCTGGTCGTATCTTCCCTGCATTCGATATGAAGTTAGGGTCATAGAGAGTTTTGCCTGCTAGTTCCGGCCGAAACGTCGGTTTGTAAAACAATTCTGGCTCATGATTCCGGCACTCGTCGTCAATGTCGTAATACAGCATCACTTCATCAAGAAAGTTGACCCCCTCGCGCGGCGCGCCGACGTCAGCGATGTCGCCTCGCAACGAAACGAATCCATCGACAAACGGATTACGGTCCCACACTAACGGGCGAATTTCCGGGCTACGGAACTCTGAGAATTCCGATATGTACACGCCCTTATACCCGCCGCACTGTTTAGCAATTCTCGGAACGTGGCTATAAAACAAGTGATCGCCGAGACCACCATACTTGACCTGCAGAACCAGGCTGTTCTGCAGGCGCTCGACCGGAATTCTGACCGCGCTGTGTTGAGGGACCCTCCATCCGTATCTGGCAGGCTTGAGCGCATAAGCTGCATTTGCCCCCACGGCTGTCGGCCGCCATTGGTCGAGTATGGATTCCTCTCCTAAGTGCTCGACATAACTGGTCTTAGTGCAGAAGTTTCTCACTTTGAGTCGCCTGAACTTCTCGGTCATCAGGGTTTCGTCATCTTTATGTTCTTCGAAATACCCGAGCTTGAGAAGATCCTCCTTGAAGTAGAGGTAATTCAGAGCTCCCATGCGCTCCTTCACTACGTAGGCCCCATCCGGGGACTCGTAGGTCCCCAGAATCCTATGGAACTCGCGGTCGCTCGAATTGAACGATGAGAAGGGACCGAGAATGTGGTCTCGATGATGTTCCTTGGCCCAGAGGCAAACCTTCAGCGTCTGGTCAAGCCACTCAGGATGAAAGAACGCGTCCGCATCACATGAGCCCAGAACGTCGAAGTCGTCAATCTCCATGAGCCTTTGCATAGCCTTATTAAAAGCCGCCCCCCACGAATTATGTCCTTTCTCAGTATAGCTACGGACAATCTTGTATTTATGATCCCGTACCGTTTCAATGATTTCTCGCACCCTGGGATCTCTTGATCCATCATCCTGAATCAGGAACGTAATGTCGTAGCCATGAAGATTGGTTTGAAACAACGAATCGAGACACACCCGAAGATGTTCTGGTCGTTCATGAACCAACACCGCAAAACCAATTTTGAAATTGACTCGCACGCGCTTCTCAAGCTGCATGGACATACCATGCCTGGCCCGAAAAGTTTCCACCTTTCTCCGAAGAGCGTCGTACCGGCTGTACATCGGTCCGAGCACCGATCCGAAATGGGGCAGACACCGCCTGTAAAGGAATCGAAGCACTTGCTTCACACTATGTCTCCCTCCATGAGGCGTCTAGAAACTTCACGGTCTGCTCGCACATTCGTGCTGAGCTAAACTCGTTTTGCACCGCTGATCTGTTACGGTTGCCCAAACGAGCTCGTTCGTTCTCGTCCTCTAACAATTGCACGATGGCTGTAGCGAGCGCTCCTTCATTTCCGGCCGGCACGTAGACGCCTGTATCGCCCAGGACCTCGCGAATGCCAGGAATGTCGCTGCCCACCACCGCCCTTCCCGCAGCCATGGCCTCAAGGACGGCGTTCGACAGACCTTCCGACTTCGACGCGTGAACGACCAAATCAATAGCATTGAGGAAGCCGGCAATATCGTCGATCCGATCGAGAAATATGACAGACCCGTCCAGCCCGGCTGAACTCACAAGCCGTTTCACCTCATCGACCCTCTCGATATTGAGCTGGTTTCCCACCAACAACAACTTTGCCCTTGCGTGCAACGAGTCAAGTACTTGACGCCACGCGCCGATCAGCGTTGGGTGATCCTTGAACGGGCTTATGTTTCCAATCATCGCCACGAGCAATTCGCCCTCATGCGCTGACAGACGCACTCTCCATTCCTGCCTCGAGCAGGATGGAGATGGCAGCGAAACACCATTATGAATGGTGCGAATCCGTCCCTGCGGCACCTTCATAGATTCGGCCAGGAAACGAGCCGACCCCGACGAATTGGCCACAAAGGAATGGATCATCTTTGTGCTGAGATATTCAAGCCATCGTGCCTGCCGCTCCAGCCCTTCGTCGCGCTGACTCCATACGCACAACTTCACTCCGGCCAATTTCCAGGCCAGACCACACACAACGTTTGGAGTCATCGTGTACGGCAACAAGATATCGGCTCTGGCTTCTCGTAGTCTTCTGATGAAGCGCGCCCACCTTCCTGGTAGCCCATATCGGCTGCCTCCCAGAGGCAGCGCAACGACATTCCATGGAATACCCTTCTCCTCGCACAGGGCTGCGACCTTACCAGGGCCATGAAATCCCCAGACCTGGACTTCCGCACCAAGCTCACTCATCATGTACTCGGCAAGCATCAGACCTTGGCGCTCCGCGCCACCCAATTCCAGGCAACCGAAAAAAAAGATGATTCGCTTCCTTCTGAACCGATCGGTTATCATACATTTCACAAAAATGAATCCTACAGCGGAGTCACAAGAATGCTGAGATTCGTGAGGAAGTTGTTATCAAATACTTACGGGCCGGCACCCGATCCCACCACAATCGCTCACGCGGATGCTTTGAAATGGTCCAGGCACCGCCACGTGCAGTTTAACGAAGCCGTCAATGCGGTTCTTCCATATCTCAACAACAATGCTGCAATCTTCGATATCGGTGCAAACATTGGCTACTTCAGCCTCCTCCTTATGGAACGACTCCACTTTTCAGGGAAGGCTTACCTCTTCGAACCAGTACCCAACTTAGCGAGACTGTGCGAAGAAACGTTTCACAACACCGCTTATGACGTCACGATAAATCAGTTCGCTCTGAGCGATCAGGACACGGACTTGAAAATGCTCGTCGACATGGACGGAAATATTGGCTGGAATACACTCATTGTAGAGAAAAAAACTGCGAACATGAAGCCAATCACGATTCATGCCCGGAGATTCGATTCACTGGCAATTCCACATCGACCGGATTTCATCAAAATTGATGTTGAGGGCAGCGAATACAAGGTACTCAGCGGAATGTTAACAAGCCTGAGCGCTTGGCGCCCGTTACCAGTCATTCTGTGCGAAGTAGGGTGGGGTAAGTCTCACCCCCATTGGCAAGAAGAGCTTGAGGTCTTCAACAATCTCGCAAAACTAGGCTATATGACATTTGACATTAACAAGCGTCCGATCAATCTTCTAGACCTAACTCATACATCCGACGTGTTGTTCTTGCCGTCATCTGCATAGGTTTCTGTACTCTAATGGCACCTATCGCGCCTGGATTGATCCATCCACTCATCAAGAACAAGCAACAACCAAAGAGGTCCCACGAAGCGGTTGTCGATCAATGCTTGAATCCCTTTCGTGTCGAAATATGTCCGTAGACCCGAATTCTGCGAGAACAGCCTCTCTTTTACATCACCCTTGATTCCCGATTCGTTAAAGAACCATGTCTCCAAGGGAATCGAAAATCCTTGCTTGCGCCTATAGAGAAACGCCTTCGGATAATATTTTTCCAGCATCTTCTTGAGCAGCAACTTTCCCTGCCACCGTCCGTCCGACCCCAAGGCCATGTTCAAAGACGCGGGAATAGTAGCGGCAAATTCCACAACTCTCTTGTCGACGAACGGCGTCCGTACTTCGAGACTGTTGGCCATACTCGCAATGTCTACCTTCGAGAGAATGTCGTAGGGCAAGTAGGTCTTCAGATCCATGTATTGGACTTTCTGGATGTCGGAACAGTGGCTCGTCCGGGAATACATCGTTTCAAAAACGTCCAAAGGACATGACAGCACATGCTTGAATTCCTCTCGCCATAACCCTGCTCTCAAGTCGCGAGACATATAATTCACCAAGCTGAGCCAATTGTCGACATGGTCTCGACGGCGTGATATCGGGGGATACCGGCGAGGAAGAATGCGACTGGCAAGCGGGTAGAGCCTCCTTTTCCAGGATGGCAGCCGTGATTGCGGATACAAATGTCCCATCCACTCAAGGTAGGATTGATAGCCGGCGAACAACTCATCACTCCCGTCACCCGATAGCACCATCGGAACGTGTTCCCTGGCAAGCTTGGAAACGTAAAACATAGGGATAATGGAGCTATCACCAAACGGTTCTCCGGAATGGCGAACGAGTTCCGGAAGAACGCCGAGAGCATCCGGTTCGAGGATTTCAGTGTGATGCTCCGTACCCCATCGCTCTGCAACCAATGAGGCATAACGCGATTCGTCGAATTCCGACGCCCGAAACCCGATACTAAAGGTCTTAATCGGACGATCGAGAAGCTGTGCCATATAGGTCACGACGGCACTGGAATCCACTCCTCCGGATAAGAAGGCCCCGAATGGCACGTCCGATACTAGATGCGCTTTGACAGACTCTGAAATGACATGCTCAAGCTCAGCCAGCCAGTCCTCCTCTGATCGTTGTGAACCGGGGCGAAACTGGATGTCCCAGTATTCATGAGGCCCATCAAGCGTTCCGTCGAACGTAATCGACATCCGATGCGCAGGCGGCAATTTGCGGATTTGCCGGAAGATGGAGCGAGGCGCGGGGATGTACTGCAGCCACAGATATTGATCGAGAGCCTGAAGATCAATGTCCAGAGGGATGTCTGGAAATGCTTTCAGCGCCTGTATTTCGGACCCGAATACAAAACATTCGTGATTCCAAAAATAGAAGAGCGGCTTGATTCCAAACTGATCACGCGCAAGAAAGACTCGGCGCCTTGCAAAATCAACGATGGCGAAGGCAAACATGCCTCGCAGGTGATTGACGCAATTGTCTCCCCATTTCTCGTAGGCATGAATAATTACTTCAGTATCGGAATGCGTCCGAAAAACATGGTTATCCGATTCGAGGGTTTGCCTGAGCTCACGAAAGTTGTAGATTTCGCCGTTAAAGGTGATCCATATCGATCCATCGTCATTGGACATGGGTTGTTTGCCCATCTCGGGATCGATGATAGACAACCGGCGATGACCGATGACGACGTTTTCCGCTGCCAGCAATCCATCACCGTCAGGACCTCGGTGAGCCAAGCGAGTAACCGCCTCGGAGATCTCCGATTTCTCAATGGGGCCGCGAAACCGGAGAAGACCGACTATTCCACACATATATTAGCTATCACTTCAGCGACAGATCTCAGCGCTATCTGGTTGCAACGCAAACAAGGTGAGGAAGCTTTGGCTCTTCACCTCGGACGCGCGGTTCGCTCATCTGTCTGATGCGACTAGCAAGAGCAGACTTGACGGCGCGGATTCGATCCCAAGGCGATGGACAAAGAGGAGCGGCCTTATACCCTGAGAAATTGGTTGCAAATGCATCCACCACACTAAGGTCATGTGCCTGGATAAAGGAAGTGAGCGACTCTTTGGACCAGCTTCTCACATGCTGCCAGCGATGAAATACGACGTCACTCTCCGGGCAATAGACATATGACTTGGTCAGATCTTCCTCATTTGGTGTTGTGAAAATTGCCACCCCCCCAGTTCCCAGCAATGCCTTAATGGTATCGATACATTTACCCAACATCTTGTCATCGAGGTGTTCGATTATTTCAACCACCATGATGAGGTCAAATACCTTGCGATCTCGAATTAGAATTTCCGACTCAAATGCCCCCTTGAAGTTGGGATTCGCTCCAAATTTACGTCTCACTATTTCTAATGACTTTGGAGAAAACTCAACAGCGGACACCTCCAGTTTCTGGTTAAGTAGATGTGGAATGAGGAATCCAGGACCACATCCATAATCCAGCGCTGTTTTTGCACCGGCATAGAATCGCACGAGCGAGGCTACAACGGCGTCACCAACCTGGCGGGTAAAATAGTTTTCCTCGAATTGAGACTCATAATCCCAAAAGCGCGCAATTTTTTCGTTTGTCCATTCCATTAACTTGTATTGCATGGCACGAGATCCTTATCTCTTTAAAACTCTTCGCGCAAAATTTCGGAGCAGGGAAGAGTGCTTTTTTGCCAAATCCATCACCTGCTTGCCAAAAGTGCGTCGGCGATGCTTGCGGACATAGAGGGGAGCGCGCCCAGCCGACAAGGCTTTCGCCGGCCGGATTTCGCGCACATATTTTTCCACCAGGTTAAATACCGCTATTTCGTTGTAGTCTCTCACTGCTCTCGCCCACCCTGCCGCCGCGATCTGCCTTCTTTCCTCGTCGTGCGCTAAATAGTAACGGCAGAGATCAATCGCCTCCTCGACGGTATCGAATCCAATGACTTCCTTATTGAGATCGAACAGCTTGCTCAGATGTGATCGGTTGTCACAGATCTGCAGCACCCCGTTTGCGGGGAGAATATAGGTTCGAAAGTTCACAGGGCCAGTCGAGTTGTGAAAGTTCGGCCCAATTTTGGTCCGCTGTAAAAGAGGAACCCTTTCAGCTTCGTCAAGGTAACCGCGTGGCCAACCCTTTCCGTAATAGCACCCGTCGGGAAAGGCATTCGCGAAATGGTCGACGCGTTGCCGGCGCCATCCCATCTCCCGCTCACACAACAATGCAATGTCTACATCACGCGATCCAATCAGTATATGCTCAGCGGTTAAAAATGGGTCATAATCGTCAACCCGAAACCCAAGTGGCCAAAACCGCACCTGCTTGACGCCCCATTTTCGATAGGACTCTACCTCAGCAATATTCCCGACCATCGCCAGATCATATGCAGCCGCTACTGGCTTGGATAGGAGATTGGATGATTCTGGATCATCGAAACAGCCGTATACATTGAAGGTGGGTAACTGAGCAACGAAATCCGGATGAAGATTTATTCCGTTCCAGTTGACAAAAATTTCGTACTCCTCTGAGACCTTGGCCAATTGCTCGTACATACTGAGGAGCTTTCGGTCTCCGCGCTGCCAGTCTCTTTCAAGCTGCGGCCAGGTAAGCGCCGGTCCGGGAGGATCAATCGTTAACGGAAACCCGTGAACGTCTATACCCGCCGCCCTCAGTCGGGCCAGCCAGGCATCAACCCACCCCCTGATATCTACAGGCGATCGGTAGTAGCTATACCCAAGCAGAATCTTCACATTTCTCTTTTGGCTATTTGATAACTCTATGAATGCCGACCCACGAATCTCGGATATGAAATATGCGTCCGCTCAAAAGACCTTCTGCGTAGAGCTTTTCAACTCCAAGACACACCTCTTTAATCCAGGGATATTTGGGGGCCAGTTCAAGGTTGAAATCGTGCCAAAGGATAAATGATCCTGAATTCATATGCTCAAGAACTTTCCGGGAATCGTTGTAAACAAAGTCCATGTCATGGCATCCGTCAATGAACGCGACGTCAATCATTCCAATATTCGGCTCCCAAGTTGCGGTATTGGCGTAGATCTGCGTGATGTTCCCCAGTCCGCGCTCGCGATACGCGACACCGATCTTTTCGCGCTCCAATGCGATCGTTGTTAGCTGCCCGCCCTCTCCGGACACGATCTCTTCGGGGGGAATATTGACCGTATAGATCTTAGCCTCCGGAGCATTCGCCGCCATAAGAACCGTCCCCATGCCATTTGAAGTGCCAATCTCTACCGCTAGCCTTGGTTCCATATTGCGCATCACTGTCGCGAGGCTTTCAGCATCCCTTATCCGACGCTCGTTGACATCTTCCACGTACTGAAAGTCGCGAATGTCTGGGCGATCAAGTATAGCTTCATGCTGCCAAGCAAATACCTTTCTTAATTCGTCGACGTTATTGATTTCAATAATCGCCTGCCCAAGATGACTGAATTCTTGCCTTGTCAGATAGTTCCGGATTCTGGACTTCAAACAATTGAACATATTGGCTCAGGCCGGCTCGGCTAGACGAAGCGTTGTCCAACGAATGAATGGGGCTAACTTCCCCCGTATGGGCTCACTGAGGTATGCACGGTTCGCTTTTCCGGTACGTTGTACATCCAATGAATATGTGATGCCATCAGGGAAAAATGACCGCTCGTTGAAAATCGTTGCGAAAACCCTGAGCTTATAATTCGTTGGAGCCAGCAAGTCTCCCGGAATAGTTCCTTTGGCTATGTAAAGTCCCGGCTGTACCGTAGGAATCCCATCACTGTCCTCATCGTTGAAACTCCGAAAAAGCAACATATCCTGATCGTCCAACAAATCAAAATAGACTCTGAGACCGACCGCCTTCTCATAAACGCGATAACGGATTTCAATTTCCAATACGCTGCCATTCTCCACGCTTGCATGCACGGGTTGTCCACGCTGCAACAGCCTAATTCCCTCCAACTTGAACGTCGGATCCGGTGGCAAATCGCGGATCATTTGGTCGATGCTGTCCAGGCTTGCCATACTCATTCCCTCCTGAAGGTACTGAGTTATCGCCTGTTCTTCTGATCCATCGATGACAACTTGTCCGGCCTTCAGAAGGATTCCTCTTCGGCAGAGTTGGCGCACAGCCTGCATATTGTGACTCACAAAGAGTATCGTGCGACCCTTTTTTCCCACTTCCTCCATCTTGCCAAGGCATTTCTTCTGAAACTGCGCATCGCCCACAGCCAGCACTTCATCGACGACCAATATTTCCGGCTCAAGATGTGCCGCGACGGCAAAAGCGAGCCGCATGTACATGCCGCTGGAATAGTGCTTGACGGGTGTATCCAGAAATTTTTCGACTTCCGCAAAGGCCACAATTTCGTCGAATTTCCTTCTTATCTCGGTCTTCCTCATGCCGAGAATAGCACCGTTAAGAAATATATTTTCTCTCCCCGTTAGCTCGGGATTGAATCCTGTTCCCACCTCGAGCAAGCTCGCGACACGCCCTCTGATTCTCACCCTGCCGGTTGTCGGTTCCGTGATGCGAGACAGGATTTTGAGCAGAGTCGATTTACCCGCGCCATTCCGTCCGATGATGCCAACTCGTTCGCCCTGACGGATATTGAAATCGACATCTTTCAATGCCCAAAATTCCTCGTGCGTGGGATGGTCTTTCCAGGCCGTGAGCGGATGAGCAACTCTTTGCATCAGGGATCTCAAACCACTGCTCACAACGTCTCGTACCGTCTCGTGGCGCGGCAGATTTTGGTGTCGGATGATATATTTCTTCGACAGACTCTCGACGGTGACGGCGGTAGACATTCCGACCTCAAATCACATCGGCAAAGGTTTTTTCGGTTTTGCGAAAATACCAGACGCCGGTCACCAGGCAGAACAGAACGACCAGGATCGACAGCACTAAGCCGGGCCAATAGAATTCCCCCTTGCCGCCCCAAATGGCCCACCGGAAACCGTCAATTACCCCAACCATGGGATTCAACGAATACAGGAAGCGCCACCGCTCTGGCACGATCGCGCTGCTGAAACCGACGGGGGAAACATAGAGGCCAAGCTGAACCACAAACGGAATGAGGTGGCGAAAATCACGATACCTGACATTGAGCGCCGCCACCCACAGCCCTGCCCCCAGTGCTGCAGAGAAAGCGATCAAGATGAAGCACGGCAATACCGCAATGCGCCAGTCCGGAACGATGCCATACCACAGCATCAATACGCCGAGAATAACGCCGGATATCGAAAAGTCTATGAGACTCACGATGACCGCGCTCGTCGGAATGATCAGCCGCGGAAAATATACCTTCGAGATTAACCCGGAATTACCCACCAGGCTATTACCTGCGTCGCTGAATGCGCCTGCGAAAAACTGCCACGGCAGCAATGCCGTGAATACCATCACGGAATAGGGCACGTTTTCAGACGGCAAGTTGGCAAGGTTACCAAACAGCACGGTAAAGACGATCATTGTAATCAATGGACGCACCAACGCCCACGCGACGCCGATAACCGTCTGCCTGTAACGAACCAAAATGTCACGCCAGGCGAGGAAATAGAACAACTCCCGATAGCGCCAAAGGTCCCTCCAATAATGACGTTCCGTTCGCCCCGCCTCAAATTCGAGTATTTCTATATCCACCAAATCTGTCCCTATGCGCGCCGTCTCTACTCTACCGAAACGCCGCCGGAAGGCGCTCCAAGCCGGCCATGCGATAGAAAATCACGATAGGTCAGCCCGAGCCCATGTTTCAGGTCGGTCCTGGCTTTCCATCCGAGGCCGTGCAGGCGCGAGACGTCAAGAAGCTTTCGCGGCGTTCCGTCTGGTTTACTTGGATCAAATACAAGAGCCCCTTCGAACCCCACAGCTTCTGCTACGGCATGAGCAAGTTCGGCGATGGTCAGATCCGTTCCCACCCCAACATTGATGAGATCTCCAGTCTCCCCCACACTTGCTTTTTCCATCAGGAATACACACGCATCGGCCAGATCGTCGCTATAGAGGAACTCCCGGCGCGGGCTCCCGCTTCCCCACACCATCATCTCCCTGTCACCGCGTTCTTTGGCCTCATGCGCCTTACGGATCAGTGCTGGAATGACATGTGAGTTTTTCGGATGATAATTGTCTCCCAGACCGTAGAGATTCGTCGGCATCGCTGCAATGAAGTCGCACCCGTACTGACGGCGATATCACTCCATGGACATAGGCCTGATGGATGACGTTGGTCTGAATCGCCAGATTGTCATAGATAAACTCGGCCGGAAATGTACTGTTCGCCAGAATGCCACCCACCTTCGCTGCGGCAAGAAAAACGTATTCCGGCTTCGTCTCTGCAAACAACGTGGCCACGCTGGTATTGTCACGCAGGTCTAGTTCCCTGCTGGTCCGGAGGATCAGATTGTCATACCCTCGGGCGGTGAGAGCCCGCACGATTGCCGATCCGACCATCCCTCGATGCCCGGCAACATAAATGCGCGCCCGTTTGTCCATGATCTACACCTTTTTCCAGCCGGTGCCTTGGAGTTTGAGCTGTTCGGCTTCCACATCCGCTTCGACCATCATGATCGCCAATCGATGGAAATCCACATTTGGCTTCCATCCGAGCTGCCTCGCGGCCTTCGCCGGGTCACCGATCAGGAGATCCACCTCCGTCGGACGGTAATAGCGAGGATCGATTTTTACATGTCGCTGCCAGTCAAGCCCCAGATGGCCGAACGCGACATCGAGAAATTCCCGCACCGTGTGCGTCTCGCCGGTTGCCACGACATAATCGTCGGGCTGATCCTGCTGCAGCATGAGCCACATGGCTTGGACATAGTCCCCGGCATAGCCCCAATCCCGCTTCGCGTCCAGATTGCCCAGGAACAAGTCCTGTTGCAATCCCAATTTGATCCGCGCCGCGGCCTTGGTAATCTTTCGCGTAACGAACGTTTCGCCCCGGCGCGGCGACTCATGGTTGAACAGAATACCGTTGCAAGCGAACAGACCGTAGGCCTCCCGATAATTGACCGTAATCCAATGGGCATACACCTTCGCCGCGCCGTAGGGACTACGCGGATAGAAGGGTGTGGTTTCCCGCTGCGGCACTTCCTGCACCTTGCCGAACATCTCACTCGACGAGGCCTGATAAAATTTAGGCCGCAGGCCCGATTCACGGATGGCCTCGAGCAGTCGCACCGTACCTAAGCCGGTAATTTCCGCCGTGTATTCCGGAATATCAAAACTCACCCGGACATGGCTCTGCGCGCCGAGATTATAGATTTCGTCAGGCCGAACCGTGCGTAAAATCTTATTCAAGGAACTCGCGTCATTGAGGTCACCGTACACGAGATGCACCTTGGCCTCGACAATATGCGGATCCTGATAAATGCCGTCGATTCTCGCTGTGTTAAACGAGCTGGACCGACGAATGATCCCGTAGACATCGTATCCCTTCGCCAGCAGGAATTCCGCAAGGTAGGACCCATCCTGCCCCGTGATGCCGGTAATCAACGCCTTCACTTTCGATAGACTCCGATTTGTCTACTCGATCTTGGGAACCGACGCATCACCAGCATCCCCCACGTCTCGACAAGACATCTTCACTTTTGATGGATCTATGGTGTCCTGTCAAGCCGCGGTTTCCAACAGCGGGGGAAACACGTTTGCAATCGACTCTCCCTGCTACATATAACCTTCTGCTCCGGCGTTATCCCTGCGGGTCGGTTACGTTCTTGTCTCTCCCCATTCGCTGCCAGGCGGGGCTGGTCACAGAGACTCCGATGGCCGCCAAAATCCAGAATACATGAGCCAGGCTCCCCATGAACATGTAGTCAAAGAGATTGCGCACCCCAAAGCCGACTACCGCCAGGCCTATGCCTAGGGCCATCACCATGAATGGATCTTCCCGGTCGACTACTCGTGCCCGTAACATGAGCCGCCCGAGAAGCGCGAAGAAAATCCAGCCGAAGCACAGCAGCGCGGGAAGGCCGCTTCCCAAGGCCACCATGAGGAAAGCGTTATGCATGGCCGGAATGATACGTTCCCGCTCAGGAAGCTCTGCCTGCTCTTCCAGCGAATACTCGGGAAATTTCTTAATGAACGAGTTGTTCCCGTAGCCGATACCCACCAGGGGATGCGTGGCCACCTCTCGCAATCCGATGCCCCAGACCTTCAGCCTCGTATCCACCGTTTTGGCCGCGACCGTGTCGGTTTGAATTCCGATCTGCGACGCGACAACCAACCCTCCAGTCACCAGAACCATACATCCCAGCACGGTCAAGGCCAAACGCCGGCCGCCGATAATCAATGCGAAGGTGACTCCTTGCGCCGCGTGACCCAGCCACCCGCCGCGCGTGTATGAAAACAGCTGTGCTGCAAATGCCAGGACAAGAGCCACCACCCCAGCCAGTCGAGCCCAGGCCATGCGGCTCATGATAACCAGACTGCCGATGACAGGAACGGTCATCACCATATAAGTGCTTAGCCAGTTATAGTCCGAGCCAAACGCCAAAGCTCGAACAAAGCGATCCCTCCAAGTGCCTCCCCGATCCACGAAATCGATCAGCGCGTAGCCAGCCAGAATGATCCCCCCCATGGCGAGCGACCGAAGGACCTGCTCGGGCAAAGTCTTTTCGCGGCGGCGATGCAGCACCAGCAGCGACCAGTAGAACACGTCGGCTTGCGCCACGAACTTTTTCCACTCGGAGAAACTATAGGCAGGATCGACTGCGAAGGGCACCGTGCAGAGCACCCAGGTAATGAAGAGCCACAGGGGACGATCTAGCGGGCTTTTAATCCAGGGAGTCTCCTTTTCCAGCCAGCACATGCCGACGCACAGCACCGACAAGATAATGACAGCGTGTTCTTGAAATCGGAACAGCATGGGAAAGAAACTCGAGCAGGCGACGGCGAGCAGAACGAACTTCTGAAGTTCCCAAAACAGGGCCTGACCGGGAATGCGACGCCCTCGTTCGATGCCGGGCCTCAGAACGGATTCGGATGGTGACGTGTTCATGGACGCAGGATCGTTTGTGTCACCGGGCATAGGGTGATCTCATGCCGCAGAAGCCTTCATCAGCGCACAGAGACCTGCTGAGGTAATCGTAATAGCTGATCCATAATCGCCTCCTACCCGCTTACAGGCCTGTGCATCCCATGGCTTGCCTGCGGCCAGCCACATTTCAGATTCGCACTTTATGGTGGATGATCGCCAAGAGGGCTTGCGGGGTCGATAGTGAACGCTCTGATGCACGCGTCTAAGGTCGTTGTGCGCAGGATGTAACGACAGTCCTGGATCAGCGGAATCGCAGTATAGAGGAATCAGGATGGTTGCACAAGAATGGCTTCCATGTGGGAACATCTTCAGGGCAGAAGCCGGATGCGGAAGCCCAGGTGCTCGACTGTGCCGAGAGTGGTGCCGGCACAACGTGCTTAGGAAACAAAGGAAGTCGCCAGATTCTGCGGCGCACGGGGTGGAGCATTCACGAAACGCCGCAACCCATCCTGCCAGGCAGGCATACGGAACCCCAGCTGATGGAGACGGTCTCCCGACAGTACCGAATAGGCCGGCCGCTTGGCTGGTCTCGGCATATCTGCCGTCGTGATCGCCTCGACGGGAACCCGAAGCCCCGACAACCTGACGATTTCGGAGGCAAAAGCATGCCAGGTACAATCGCCTTCGTTGGTCACATGCAGAATGCCCTGCGCCGGATGCGCAAGAACATTGCCGATCATGCGAGCAAGGTCTTCGGCGAAGGTCGGACAGCCACGTTGATCCGCCACAACTTTCAAGGAGGGCCGTTCGGCCGCAAGCTGCAGGATGGTCTTGACGAAATTCCTGCCGTGATGCCCATACAGCCACGCCGTGCGAATCACCAACGTATTCTCACAGCCGGCAAGGGCCCGCAGCTCTCCCGCGCGCTTGGACTCGCCATAGGCACTGACAGGATTCGTCGGATCGGACTCCACATAGGGACGAGCTCCGCGGCCATCGAATACATAGTCGGTCGAAAGATAGATCAGCCTGGCCCCAGTTTTGGCGGCCGCGCGGGCCACGCGTTCGGTTCCCTCGGCATTCACGGCCATGGCCAGACGGGGGTTCCCTTCTGCCCCATCCACGTCCGTATAGGCGCCCGCGTGAATGACGACCTCGGGCGCCGCCTCGACAACGGCCCGTTCGCAGTCTGGATCTGTGAGATCGAAGATCGGGAGATCCAGCGCCGTCAGCTGATGCCCTTGCAAGACTTGCCGGAGGTCGGTCCCCAATTGGCCCTGGGCGCCGGTGATTACGATCCGCACGCCTGCCCCTTCTGCAACCGGTTGGCATATTGCTGCTGGTAATATTCCCTAAACTCCCCGGACTTGATCTTTCTCCACCAATGCTCATGACTGCGATACCAGTCGACGGTCTGTTTCAATCCCTCTTCGAACGGCACCGTCGGCTTCCACCCCAGGGCGTGGAGCCGGCTGCAATCGATCGACCGGATCAGACTGCGCGATCGGCCCAACGCCGTCACGATCTGTTCGGCCACCGTCACGTTCTCGCGCTCATTCCCTCCGCCGAGGTTGTAAATGGTTCCCGGTTCGCCGTGATCAAATACGTGCTCGATGCCGGCCGCATGGTCATAGACCGAGAGCCAATCCCGGCAATTCTTGCCGTCGCCATAGAGCGGGAGCGGCTCACCATCGATCGCATTCGTCACGAACAAGGGAATGAATTTCTCTGGATACTGATTCGGCCCGTAGGTATTGCTGCCGCGGGTAACCAGGACGGGAAAGCGATAGGTCGTCCAATAACTCATGACCAACAGTTCGCCGCCCGCCTTGCTCGCCGAGTAGGGACTGCGCGGCTCCAGCCGGTCTTCTTCCTTGGAACTCCCCTGCTCGACACTGCCATAGACCTCATCGGTGCTCACTTGAAGGAAACGCCCGATGCCCGCCTGGCGCGCCTCCTCCAGCAAGATGCCGGTCCCCACCACATCAGTGCGGGCAAAGGCTCCGGGATCGAGAATCGAACGGTCGACATGCGTTTCTGCCGCGCAATTGATGATGCCCTCGATGCGATGCTCCCGCAGAATCGCCTGCACCACCGCCTGATCGCAGATATCGCCCTGCACGAAGGTATAGTGCGGATGGCCCGCCAGGTCCGTGAGATTCTCAAGATTGCCGGAATACTTGAGCGCGTCGAGATTGACCACCGAATGGCGTCCGCCCTGAATCAAACGACGCACCACATGCGAACCGATAAAACCCGCGCCACCCGTGACAAGAATACGCATCTAAAACTCCATCCTATTCGCCCCGGTCTGCGCCACCAGTTGGTTGGCTGCGAGTAACGATTCGATTGTGCCGGCATCTGTCCACCAGCCATCCAGCACCGTCCAGGTCAGCGCGCCGGATGCGATATAGGCGTTGTTGACATCAGTAATTTCCAGTTCACCTCGCTGAGAAGGCCGTAGCGTTTTGGCGATCTCGAAGACGCGAGCGTCGTAGAAATAGATCCCTGTCACCGCATATGACGAGCGTGGATGCGCCGGTTTCTCCTCGATGCTCAACACCCGATCCCCCTCGAGATGCGGCACACCGAAGCGCTGAGGATCTTTCACTTCTTTCAGCAGAATCTTCGCGCCGGTCTTCTGCCGGCGGAAGGCCTCCGCCGCCGTGGCGATATTGCCTTGAATCAGGTTGTCTCCCAACACGACGCAAATCGGTCCATCGTCGGCAAAGTGTTCCGCCAGCCGCAAAGCATCGGCGATCCCGCCCTCCCCCTGCTGATAGGTATAACTGAGATGCTTGAGCCCAAAGTCCCTGCCGTTCCCCAACAATTTCAAAAAATCGCCGGCGCTGTTCCCCCCCGTCACCAGCATGACTTCCGTAATACCGGCATTCACCAGCGTTTGAATCGGATAGTAGATCATCGGCTTGTCGTACACCGGCAGGAGATGCTTGTTCGTGACTTTGGTGAGAGGCAGCAATCGAGACCCGAGACCCCCGGCGAGTACGACACCTTTCATCCCTCACCCCCGCAGCAACAGAATGTTTGGCTCACACGGACCATGATGGCTTGGCGCATGAGATTCAGGACCGGTCATCAACTACCGGATCTTAGCGTTTCGCCGGGGCTGCAGACCAGAAAATTCGATCATCACGTCCATCGGTTGCTCATTCACCCGTCAGCGCGTCGACGACATGCTCGGCAAAGGGGAGCGATGAGGTGAAAGCCGGCGAGACGGCATTCAACACGTGGGTGGAACGCGGCCCCGGCGCAATGACAAAATCACTCATGAGTTCGGCCGTTCTCACGTCGATCAATTGCGCCCTGATGCCCGGTTCTTTGCCCGGCAGCAAATCGGCCTTTTCAAACCCCACCCCCAAATTCTCCGCCTCACGAAAAAAGCCTGCTTGCGTCAGTTTGACCATTTCCGTCCATGCGATCGAGCGAAAATGGTCACGGTTGCGACCGAAGAGCCGCATCAGGTAGATGAGCATCGTCAGACTATCCCCGAACGTCGCCCCGCTCATGCCCCGATACTGCTCGCGCCCAAGCAAAGGGAGGGCCGAAGGCCCGATCGTGACGTCGCCTTCAGGCCGTCGCGTAAAGTGCACGCCCAAAAAGGGATTCCGCAAGTCCGGCACGGGATAGATGTTGCCTCGGACCTGGAGCTTGGACTCAGGACGCAAGCGAAAAAACTGTCCGCGAAAGGGCAAAATTTTGAAGTGCCGCCCAACCCCATAGGCATGGGCAATACGATCTGCATACAGCCCGCCGCAATTCACGAAATGCCCATACGAGAAAGCGCCGCAGGTGGTGCGCGCCCCCGTCTCGCCCTCACGCCCCTGCCAGGCACAGTCGTATCGAAACTGCACTCCTTCGCGCTCGGCATCCGCCACCATCGCAGCCATGACTCGCTGGGGATTCACCACCGCCGTGTCCCTGACATACAGCGCCTGCTGCACCGTCCTGGCACAGGGTTCGACCTCCTTTAATGCCTTCGGATCGAGCAGATTCACATGCACTCCATTGGCCTGGGCTCGCGCGTGCAACTCGCGTAACGCGGGCAACTCGGCTTCCGTCCGCGCCACAATCACCTTGCCGTAGTCGTTGAGCGGAATAGCCTTTTCCCGGCAATAGGCCCGCATCCGCCGGTTCCCCTCGATACACAATCGAGCCTTGAGCGTGCCGGCCTTGTAATAGACGCCCGCGTGCAGCACGCCGCTGTTACGACCGCTGGCATGCAAACCGGCCGCGACCTCCTTTTCGAGCACGACGACCGTGGCGCGGTGCCGACGCCTGAGTTCCCTCGCGATGGCCACACCGATCACTCCAGCCCCGACAATCAGAAAGTCGCAGCTCGTCTCGTTCATTGATCTCCCCACTTTGTGGATCCTGCGGAAGACGGCCCATGACAACCGAGCCGCACGACCCTGTCGAATCGCCAGCCTGATGCGTATCCCCCGACGCAGCGGACGCCCGCGCCGGAATCCGTGGCGGCCTATCAGGCTGCGGAAAAACTCGATTTTGCACAATACCGCCGCGATCAGTCACGTGGCATACTGGTATCAGAATAGCCTGCAGGATGCGCACAAAGGCGACCTTCTTACCCGCCCGACCCCGGCGCGTCAAAGACGCGCCCTGTCCTAGGCAAGGCCGCAGCGAGGTCCGCGACGCGAAGAAGAATGAGCGTCACGTCTGCGGACGGGCGCGAGCCGGTGAGCGCCCAGTGTCCCAGAGGCGAATC
>JAJFBJ010000175.1 GCA_020697375.1 Nitrospira sp.
CAGTCCTACCACCGCGCGACGTGAACGAGTGAGCATAGACATTCCTCCTGTGAGGGACGAATTATACCGACAACCGACCGTCAAATCATGATGAAAGTGCGTAGCCTTGCGACGCGAGCGCCGCGCGGATCACGTCCGTTGAAAGGGCGCCGGCTCGAAGTAGAAGCGGACTCTCACGAGCATCGATCACGGTAGAGGCAAGGCCCCCGGGCGTGCGCCCGCTATCCAAAATCAGATCAAGCGCCGGGCCTAATTCCTGCTGGACATCATCCGCGTGATCAGGTGGAAGTTCTGATGTACGGTTCGCGCTGGTCCCTGTCAAGGGGCCGGTCACCGCGAGAAGTCTTCGCAGAAGCGGCAGCGGAGAGATACGAATGCCAATGGATCCCGTCCCACCTGTCAACAGGGGCGATAAGCCTGATGCAGCCGGCAACACGATGGTGAGGGGACCCGGCCAAAATAGATCCATCAATAGCCTCGCGGCGGGAGGAATCGACGCAACCAAATGATCGAGTTGATCCCGGCTTCCGATGAGCAGCAAAATAGGCTTACCCGCGGGTCGTTCCTTCAATTCGAAAAGACGGCGCAAGGCCGATTCCTGGATAGGACAAACTGCCAGGCCATAGTAGGTTTCGGTGGGAAGCGCCATCACGCCATGCGCCGCCAACACCCGCTGAACCACGGGCAGGGTCGCGTCGAACGTCGTATCGGTGAACGGAAGAACCAAAGCCATGCGGTGGATGCGGAATAACCGATCAGGTTTTGTGAGGCAAGGCCCGATACGCGATGTCGGTTCGATAATGTTGGCCGTCGAAGGTGATCGAATGAACCGCCTGATAGGCCTGCTCTCTCGC
Source organism: Nitrospira sp. (assembly GCA_020697375.1). Next base: position 855 of record JAJFBJ010000175.1, read on the forward strand.
CTGTAAAAGCGAGGGGGCCCAGGCCGTCACCGCCAAGACCCGTCCGCCGTCCGTCACGATCCGTTCCTCATCTCGCTTGGTTCCCGCATGAAAAATTGCGCTGTGCAACTCGGCGGACTGATCGATAAGTCCCTGAATGTTGAAACCGGTCTGACAGGAACCGGGATAGCCGGGAGAAGTCATGACCACGCAGACGGCGCTGTCACTATGCCATTCCACCGTGAGCTGATCGAGGCGATGATCGACCACCGCCTCCATCACGTCGATCAGATCCGTCTTCAGCAGCGGCAACACGACTTCCGTTTCGGGATCTCCCATGCGGGCGTTGAATTCGAGCACGTACGGCCTGCCCTTCACGACCATCAGTCCCGCATACAGGACACCTTGAAACGGACAGCCGAGGCGAGCCAAGGCATCGACCGTGGGCTGAAGGACCTCCTTCGTGACCTGTTCACATAGCGCGGCAGTCGCGATCGGAGCAGGAGCGTAGGCCCCCATCCCGCCGGTATTGGGTCCGGTATCGCCCTCCCCCACCCGTTTGTGGTCCTGGGCCGGCACCATCGGAACGACCGTGTTCCCGTCCGTGAAGGCCATGATGGTCAATTCCTCACCATCGAGAAATTCTTCAATCAATACACGATGGCCGGCCTGCCCAAAAATGGATTTTTCCATGGCATCGCGCACCGCCTGTTTGGCTTCTTCGCGGGTTGCCGCAACCACCACTCCCTTGCCCTGCGCCAGACCATCGGCTTTCACGACGATCGGAAGCGGTTGTGCATCGAGATAGGCGAGCGCCTGATCCATCTGCTCGAAGCTGCGCGCAGCAGCCGTGGGGATGCGGTTGGCGGCCATGATCTCTTTGGAAAAACTCTTGCTGGACTCCAGGCGCGCGGCGGCCTTGGTCGGCGCGAATATTCTCAGTCGTGCTTTCCGGAATTCATCCGCAATGCCAAGCGCCAACGTCGCTTCGGGACCGACCACGGTCAGGTCGATCTGTTCCGCAAGGGCAAACTTCTTGAGTCCGGGGAGGTCGTCCGCTTTGATGGGCACACAGGTCGCCAACCGTTCAATGCCGGCATTTCCCGGCGCGCAAAAAATCTTCGGCTTGCGCGGACTCTGGGCAATCTTCCAGACCAGCGTATGCTCCCGCCCGCCGCTGCCGATGACAAGGACCTTCATAGCTCAACCTTTACATTAAGCAATGAAAAGAATGACTGCGTTGCGGGGATTTAGCGTGAACCTGCGTCAGAGGCGACTCAAAATGGTCATTCAGCAAGGCCGCAGGGAGGCCAAGCGTCGAGGCGTACCCTACTGGGTACGTTGAGACGAATGGACGAGCGAGAACGCAGCTGATGGCCATTCTCAGTCGCCGATCAATGGCGGAAGTGACGCATGCCGGTCAGTATCATCGCCATCCCATGCTCATCCGCCGCTTTGGTCACCTCGGCGTCACGGATTGACCCGCCCGGTTGAATCACACAGGAAACGCCGGCTTCCGCTGCCGCATCGATTCCGTCACGGAATGGAAAAAACGCATCGGAGGCCATCACGCAGCCCTTCACCGGCGACTGAGCCTTCATGCCGGCGAGTTTCACTGAATCAACCCGGCTCATTTGTCCTGCGCCGATTCCCACGATCTGGCCCGGCCTGCCGTAGACGATGGCATTGGACTTCACATGTTTGCAGACGATCCAAGCAAACGCAGAGGCGGCATATTCCTCTTCGGTCGGTTTCCGCGCAGTCGGAACTTGCAGAGTCTTGATGTCCGTGAGCACGCCTAAGTCACGATCCTGCACGATCAAGCCACCGACCAGTTTCTTGAGATCGTACCCCTCGGCGGTCGCCTTCTCGAGCGGGCCGACATCCAAAAGTCGAATGTCTTTCTTTCGTTTGAGTTCCGCCAGCGCGTCGTCGGCGAACGCCGGCGCAATCACGACTTCCACAAAAGTCGAGGTGATTTCCTTTGCCGCCGCCAGATCCACCGGCCGATTGAACGCGATCACGCCGCCGAACGCCGACAGGGGATCGGTCTGGCGCGCCTTGACATAAGCCTCGACCGGTGTCGCTCCAAGCGCGCAGCCGCAAGGATTGTTATGTTTGATGATGGCCACGGCCGTCTCATCGAATTCCTTCACGAGTTCGAGGGCCGAATTGGAGTCGAGAAAATTGTTATAGGACATGGCCTTGCCATGTAGAATTTTTCCGCGCGACACGGCCGGCTCTTTCGCAGTGAGCTCGCGGTAGAACGCGCCCTGTTGATGGGGATTTTCTCCGTACCGAAGCGTCTCGACCCGCTCGAACTGCATCGACAGAATGGCCGGAAATTTGACCTCGCGCTCCTGCACCGGCTTTTCGAGATAACCCGCAATCAGACTGTCGTAGCGGGCGGTATGCTGAAAAACTTTCATGGCGAGCTCACGTCGCATGGCCGGCGTGACGGCCCCCCCCTTCAAGGCCTCCAACACCCGGCCGTAATCAACGGGATCGACGAGGACCAGCACGTCTTCATGGTTCTTCGCCGCGGAGCGCAGCATGGAGGGGCCTCCGATATCGATATGTTCAATGGCTTCTTCAAACGGGCAATCGGGCTTGGCAATCGTGGCTTCAAACGGATACAGATTGACCACCACCACGTCGATGTTGCCGATGCCATGCTGCTGCATCTGCGCCACATGGTCGGCAATCCGGCGACGACCGAGGAGCCCTCCATGGATCTTGGGGTGCAAGGTCTTCACCCGGCCGTCGAGGATTTCCGGCGATCCCGTATAGGCAGCCACGTCGGTGACCGCCACGCCCGCTTCCCGCAGCGCCTTGGCGGTTCCGCCGGTGGACAGCACTTCAGCTCCGAGAGCCGCCAGGCCCTTGGCCATCTCCACGACTCCGCTCTTGTCAGAAACACTGATCAGTGCCCGCGCGATGCTGGCCATGATGAACTCCTTCAGCTTTCGATATCAGTTTGGATGGGGAAAAATTGACGAAAAGCGCCGTGAGAATATCAGATGCCAGAAGCCCGCTGCAAGGCCGTCCGCCTCGCCCGCAGCGAGACGCCAGATGACAGGCAAGTGGTAGGCCTTACGCGGCGTTTTGACGGAACAAGAAAGATAGTCGAAGATGCGGGCTAGCTTGCGTCTGGTCGATGTGGTACCCTCCCTCTCGACAACCATGTCGCAGGCTGAAGCGACACATATGTGTTTGATCAAGTAATACTCGAAGATTCAGACCGCACGAATCCTCTGGAGACTCGATGCCGCAGCCGGGCCTCGTGCCCGGGGTCATAAGGGTTTGCGCATGTCGCGCCGAATTATCCTCGGAGTAGGACTTCTCGCACTTACATTATTGGCCTTCCTCTGTATCCCTCGTCACCTGCCGGTGACACCTTCGACCGCCGTCCGCCCAGCCTTCCATGCCGGCATTGAGAACGGGCAGCTGACCATCTCCGGGCATGTGGCAAGCGAAGACACTAAACGCGCTGCCCTCTCGCGGGCACAGGAATTGGCGAAGGGAACCAGGCTCCATGTCACCGATAACCTCAAGGTGATGCCGGACAGCCCTGCAGCGGGATGGGAAGCAGCATTGCCTGCACTGCTCACTCAATTCTCCGCCTTGCAGCATCATCAGGCTTCACTTTCATTTTCCGACCATGCCGTGACGGTGAAAGGCGCCGTCGCAAACGGCGAGGCCAAAATAAAACTACTCCATGAGTTCAGTTCTCTGGTCGGCACTTCAATCACAGTGCATGACCAGGTAACCGTCACTGCCGCCATACCGGCAACCCTTCCACCAACCTCCGCCGTTCAGCATGCCTCACGGGCTCAGGTACAGGCCGGGCTGGACGAAACGTTGCGCGGAGAACCCATCCCATTCGAAAGTAACAGTGCCGTCCTGACTTCCAAAGGGCGAGCGGTCATTGAGAAACTGGTGCCGGTGCTCAAACGCTCGCCTGAAGCCGTGATCGAGATCGGCGGCCATACCGATTCCTACGGTGATCCGGAATACAACCTGCAATTGAGCCGTAGGCGCGCCGAATCCGTCCGGCAATATCTGGTCGAACGCTCCGTTACGAATCGCTTGGCGGCGGTCGGTTACGGATCGGCCCATCCATTGAGTCACGAGCGGACGCGCGCCGCGGCCAAGAAAAACCGGCGCATTGAGTTTCGTGTGAAAGAGGAACGGTGAATCTATGGGAGTCATGATTCTGCAGATGGTGGGATGTCTGTTGGTGGCGGCAACCATTGGCCTGATGATGGGCTGGCTGCTCCGCAGTTTTGCGACTTCCGAAAAAAGACAGCAACTCTCTGAAATCGCCACCAGGCTTCGCGGACGCGAACATGAGCTGGATACGTTGAACCACGAGTTGAAGGTGCGCACCTCCGCCGTCCAAATGCTGGAAAGCAAGATGATCGCGTCCGAAGCCGCGCTCAAGGATCTGACCGCCGACCTCGCGGTAAAGGTCGAGCAATTGTCGGCGCTGCAGTCGGAAGTGGCGGAAAAAAGCCTACGCCTGCATGCCGTCGAACGGGAGCGCGACACCTTGCGTCGCGAAGTCGAGGACGCCGAGGCGGCGCTCGAGACAAAGGGGGCTGGCTTCGCTGAGATGCAGGCCCAAATGGAAAACGCGGAAGATGTGCTGATCAGCCGTGATCAGGAAATTGCCACGTTGAAAACCTGGGTCGAACAGCTGGCGCCGAAGGACGCCGAAATCGCCCGTCTTCGGACGCGCATCCAAGAACTGGAACCATTCCTGGAACGGAGCCGGCGATTGGAACGCGAACAGGAACAGGACCGGGCGCGTGCATCGGTCACGGTGCAGGGCAAGGAACAGGAGCTTGCCCATTACCAGGCGCGCCTCAAGGAAATC